>NZ_JAOPHO010000048.1:0-33313 GCF_033141925.1 Peribacillus sp. CSMR9 | reverse complement strand
CAATACGGGAGTCAACTATTAGCTGCTTAATTTATAGGTCTTTTTTTAAGACTGTCCATTTTGAAGGGCACAGTTCAGATTGCCTGGGTCTCTTGGTTATGGAAGAGTTATTCTTCCGTATCCTTTTCAGTTTCTTCATTTTCTTCGATTAGAGTAGGTTCAGAATCAGAATCCGTATCTATTGTTGGGCCCTGTTCCGCATCTATTTCTTCTTCTTCTTCTTCTTCTCTTCCAACGATGGCTACCGTCGAAACATATTCATTTTCTGCTGATTCAAGTCGGATGAGTTTAACACCCTGTGTATTACGGCCCGTTTTAGAAATGCCTTCGACTTCCATTCGGATCAATACACCAGCTGCTGTAATCAGCATTAAATCCTCATCTATACCTGTAACTGTTTTAACAGCTATAAGTTCACCATTTTTCTCAGTGACATTACATGTTTTGATCCCTTTGCCACCACGGCTTTGAATACGGTATTCTTCCGCAGATGTCCGTTTTCCATAACCGTTTTTCGTAACGATAAGGACCTCTTCATCATCTTCAAGAATTTCCATACCGACCACTTCATCATTCGACCTTAAGGAAATCCCTTTCACTCCCGCTGCAGTACGTCCCATTGTCCGTACATCCGTCTCAGGGAAACGAATCATCATCCCGGCTTTCGTTCCAATTATGATCTGTTTGTCTCCATTCGTAAGACGCACTGAAATCAATTCATCATCTTCACGCAAACCTAGAGCAATTAAACCGTTATTACGGATATTTGCAAAAGACGACAAAGGAGTACGCTTTGATATCCCATGTCTGGTCGTGAAGAATAAATACCAATCATCGGCAAATTCCTTCACAGGTATGATTGCATTGACCCACTCGCCTTTATCGACTTCCAACAAGTTGATAAGTGGCAATCCTTTTGCCGTCCTACCATACTCAGGTATTTCATATCCTTTGGAACGATATACTTTACCTTTGTTAGTGAAGAATAATAGAGTGTCATGAGTCGAAGTGGTTAACAAGTGACCGACAAAGTCATCTGTATTCGTTCCCATGCCCTGTATTCCACGACCCCCGCGTTTTTGACTGCGGTACGTGGTTGCAGGCAAGCGTTTAATGTAACCGTTATGGGTAAGTGTCACGATTATATTTTCCTCTGGGATTAAATCCTCATCTTCCAGGCTTTCAAAGCCGGCTAATGTGATTTCGGTTCTTCGTATATCATTAAAGCGTTCTTTAATTTCAAGAAGCTCTTCACGAATAATTTCAAGAACCTTTTCCTCATCAGCAAGAATGGCTTTATATTCTGCAATTATAGCCATTAATGCCTGGTATTCATCTTCAATTTTTTCACGTTCCAGACCAGTCAAACGCTGTAAACGCATATCCAGGATAGCCTGCGCCTGTTTTTCGGAAAGTGAAAATTGTGTCATTAAGCCTTCACGGGCAATTTCTGTCGTTTGGGAACCACGGATTAACGAAATGACCGCATCCAAATTATCAAGTGCAATACGCAAACCTTCTAAAATATGGGCACGGGCTTCCGCTTTCCGTAATTCAAATTCCGTCCTGCGCCTTATGACCACCTGTTGGTGCTCTAAGTAGTAGTGCAGGCATTGTTTTAAATTCAGCACCTTAGGCTGGCCGTCCACCAAAGCAAGCAGATTGATTCCGAAGGTGGTCTGCATCGCGGTATGCTTATAAAGATTGTTTAAAAGGACATTTGCATTAACATCCTTTCGAAGCTCCATGACAATACGCATGCCATTGCGATCCGATTCATCCCGTAAATCAGTAATGCCTTCGATTTTCTTATCTCGAGCAAGTTCTGCAATTTTTTCAATCAATCTTGCTTTATTTACTTGATAAGGGATTTCTTTAACAAGGATTACCTGTTTACCATTGGGCTTTTCTTCAATCTCGACTCTCGCCCGTTGGATGATTGACCCTTTTCCAGTTTCATAGGCCTTCCTAATTCCGCTTCGTCCTAAAATTAAACCGGCTGTCGGGAAATCCGGACCAGGGATATATTCCATCAACTCTGGAATTGTAATTTCAGGATTCTTGCTTAAAGCCAATACGCCGTCAATTACCTCACCTAGTTGATGTGGTGGAATATTGGTTGCCATCCCTACTGCTATACCTGATGAACCATTCACTAACAAGTTCGGGAAACGGGCTGGCATAACGGCTGGTTCTCTTTCTGAACCATCGTAGTTATCCTGGAAATTAACCGTATCTTTATTTAAATCTCGAAGTAATTCCATCGAGATCTTCGACATTCTTGCTTCTGTATACCTCATTGCGGCAGCTTGGTCTCCATCGACCGAACCGAAATTCCCGTGACCATCGACAAGCATATAGCGATAGTTAAACGGCTGCGCCATCCGTACCATCGTTTCATATACGGCAGAATCACCATGCGGGTGATATTTACCGATTACTTCCCCTACAATACGGGCTGATTTTTTAAATGGTTTATCCGAAGTCATTCCAAGATCATTCATTGCATAGAGAATTCTTCGGTGTACCGGTTTTAAACCGTCCCTTACATCAGGCAAAGCCCGAGACACGATTACGCTCATCGCGTAATCCAAAAAAGATGTCCGCATCTCGGTACTTATATTTATTTCTTTTACACCTGATCTTTCATTTTCTGACATGGAGCCAACCTCCTATAAAAAGCTTATACTCTCATTTAGTTTTAACTGTACGTGCACTATGTAAAGAACAGGATGTAAAAAGCATCCTGTCAAAAAATCAGATATCGAGATTTTTTACATAAATTGCATTTTCTTCAATGAAGTTACGTCGCGGTTCCACCTTGTCGCCCATCAACATTTCGAAAGTCTCATCTGCCTCGGCAGCATCTTTCAAACTGACTTGAAGGAGCGTTCTCGTATCAGGGTTCATGGTCGTTTCCCATAATTGCTCTGGATTCATTTCCCCCAGCCCTTTATAGCGCTGCAGGTTAGGCTTTGGAGTACTTGGCATACTAGCAATGATTTCTTCAAGCTGGCGATCATTATAGGCATAATCCACTTTTTTCCCTTGCTGAATTTTGAAAAGTGGCGGCTGAGCAATATATATATATCCATACTCGATAATTTTTCTCATATAACGGTAGAAAAATGTCAACATCAGCGTTCTGATATGGGCACCATCTACATCCGCATCGGTCATGATAACAATTTTATGGTATCTGGCCTTTTCAATATTGAATTCATCGCCAATGCCTGTTCCAAGTGCTGTGATGATCGTGCCTATTTCTTCATTATGCAGGATTCTGTCCAATCGCGCTTTTTCAACATTCAGGATTTTACCCCTTAACGGTAAAATAGCTTGGAAATGACGGTCCCGTCCCTGTTTAGCCGAGCCTCCCGCCGAGTTTCCTTCAACGATGTACAATTCGCTGATAGCCGGGTCTTTAGATGAACAATCCGCCAATTTCCCCGGTAGATTGGATACTTCCAAAGCACTTTTCCTTCGTGTCAATTCACGGGCCTTCTTGGCTGCCATACGTGCTCTTGCTGCCATCAGCCCTTTATCTATAATTTTTCTGGCCACTGCAGGATTTTCGTATAAGAAGGAATCAAGCCTTTCCGAAAGAATGGAATCAGTAACCGTCCTTACTTCAGAATTTCCCAGTTTCGTTTTCGTCTGTCCTTCAAATTGCGGTTCAGGATGCTTAATCGAAATGATTGCCGTTAGACCTTCCCGGACATCTTCACCGGAGAAATTGGAATCGGCTTCTTTTAAAAGGCCATTTTTCCGTGCATAATCATTGATGACACGGGTTAAAGCGGTCTTGAATCCTGATTCATGTGTACCGCCTTCATAGGTATGAATATTATTGGCAAAAGAAAAGACATTACTGATGTAGCTGTCATTATATTGCAAGGCTAATTCAACGGAGATTCCATCCCTTTCGCCTTCCATGAATATCGGTTCCTCATGCAAAACCTCTTTTGAGCGGTTCAAATGCTCGACATAAGACTTGATACCACCCTCATAGTGGTATTCCCTGATTTTCTCTTCTTCTCCACGTTTATCTTCAATGATTAATTTCAAGCCTTTATTCAGGAACGCAAGCTCACGGATACGTGTGGCTAATGTATCGAAATCATATTCCAAGGATTCCGTGAAGATTTCACCATCAGGAATGAAGTGAACAGTCGTGCCGGTATGATCGGTTTCCCCGATGATTTTCAAATCTTCTCTAGGGACCCCTCGGTTAAATTGCTGATAATGGATTTTACCTTCACGATGAACGTAAACTTCCAATACCGTGGATAAGGCATTAACTACTGAAGCTCCCACACCATGCAGACCACCGGAGACCTTATAACCTCCGCCGCCAAATTTACCGCCCGCATGAAGGACCGTCATGATAACTTCCACAGCTGGCCGTCCCATTTTTTCATGGATACCGACTGGAATCCCCCGTCCATTATCGACTACGGTTATGCTATTGTCTTCTTCGATCGTCACTTTGATTTCAGTACAGAAACCAGCTAGTGCCTCATCAATACTATTATCGACAATTTCCCAAACAAGATGGTGAAGTCCTTTTGCAGAGGTAGTACCGATATACATCCCCGGACGTTTACGAACTGCTTCTAAGCCTTCTAAAACCTGTATCTGATTCTCATCGTATGCCTGAGCTTGTACTTCTTTTTGTTCCATTGTCATTCGTATCACCTACACTTTTCTTTTGGCATTTATCAAATTTTTCAGGAGTGATTATAACGTTATAGCTACAATTCAAAGAATATCTATATCATCGATTAAGAGCGATGGCTGCAGTGAACGCTTTTTCAAAGTGGACGACGCAAGCGGTGAATAATAGACCTGTTTATCCGTCACTACAATCGATTTAACCGAGTTTTTTTCTAAATGGTAAGTTACATCAGACTTTTTCTCCAAAAATTCACTCATGATTGGAGAGGCCTGGAGCAGCTTCTTATCTAAAATGGCTATGACATCGTCCGTTTTCACAAGAATGTCTTCACCAATATGGAGATACATACATTCACCTCATCATTTAACCTTTTTAATACTTCCTTGACTAACATAAAAGGTGGACGCTTCTCTTAGGGTTTGATGATCGATTCCATCAACGGAGGGTGTCGTCACAAATGTTTGCACTTTCCCTTGTATCGTATTCAGTAAATGAGATTGACGGAAATCGTCAAGTTCCGATAACACATCATCCAATAATAAAATGGGATACTCGCCTATTTCTTCATGGATCAGTTCAATTTCGGCAAGTTTCAAGGATAGGGCAGTTGTACGTTGTTGTCCTTGTGAACCATAAGTCTGGACATCACGGTCATTCACAAAAAAAACCAGGTCGTCACGATGAGGACCTACCAGTGTTACACCCCGTTCAATTTCCCTTGTTTTTATTTTATCAAATTTTTCTGTGTATACTTCTATCATTTTCGTCAAATCCATAGATTCTGATACATCAAGCGACGGTTTATATTGGATTTTCAATACTTCTAGGTTTCTGGAGATCCCCGAATGAATCGGCTCTGCCCATTGCTGGAGCTTTAAAAGAAACTCGTATCTTCTTTCGACAATTTTCGCTGCATACTGAATAAATTGGTCAGTCAGCACGTCAAGCATCGTCGTATCCGTTTGTTTCCGGGTCTGCAGAAGCTTTAAGTAATGATTTCTTTGTTGAAGTATTTTATGATATTGGCTCATATCATGAAGGTATACGGGAGAAACCTGGCCAATTTCCATATCTATAAAACGGCGTCTGACTAGAGGACTTCCCTTCACAAGGTTAAGATCCTCAGGCGCAAACATGACCACATTCATATTTCCGACATATTGACTCAACTTTCTTTGTTCAATATGGTTGCACTTCGCCTTTTTCCCTTTTTTTGAAATGGTCAGCTCAAGTGGTATTGAGGTATTTCTCTTTCTAACTCTACCTTCTATTTTAGCATACTCTTCATCCCAGCGAATAAGTTCTTTATCATTTGAGGTCCGATGGGATTTTGCCATTGCTAAAACGAAAATAGATTCCATGACATTTGTTTTTCCTTGAGCATTTTCGCCGAGGATTACATTGACTTTATTTTCAAAAGCCAGATTCAGTTCGGTATAGTTGCGGTAATTTCTCAAACTTATATTTTCAATATACATATTCCGCTCTTCCCTTATGTTTTAGCTTGTAATTGTGTAGACGCCAAATCCAGGAATCTCTATTTTATCACCTGATCTTAATTTCCTGCCTCTTCTCACGTCTAGTTCGCCATTAATGTAAACCTCGTATTCACTTAAGAACCATTTCGACATTCCTCCGCTTTGGATCAAATCAGCCAATTTCAAGAATTGTCCAAGCGTAATATATTCTGTGCTTATTTTTATGGAGTCCATTATGCCTCACTCATTTCTAAGTAGTCTTTAATATTTCATTTTACTAAATAAATGCCATTAAGACAAAGTATAGCTTTTTCAGCTCTTATTTTTAGCAGTCTTGAGTTCCGTTCAGTATTAAAAAAATGTTAAAAAACCTTTTGGAACCTATGTTTAAATATAAAAAAATTAAAGACCTGCTTAACAAGCCTTTAATTTTTTTGAAATATTATTTTAGATTAATAAGTCCTTACCGGAAGGATTAATTGGAGCATGGAATCATCATGTAGTGGACGAATGACAAATGGACGCATTGCACCGGTGAAATTAATTTTGATATCGGAACCTTCCAATGCCTTTAAAGCATCCATTACAAATTTGGCACTGAATGAGATTTTCAGATCTTCACCTTCAATGGCTTCTGCCTGAACCTCCTCGATTACTTTACCAATTTCAGGTGTATTGGAAGAGACTTCGATTATCCGTCCTTCAAGGGTTGTCAATTTGACGACATTATTTCTTCCTTCCCTTGCAAGTAAAGATGCCCTGTCAATAGCTTGGAGAAAATCCTTTGTATGAACAGTCACATCCGTTTTGCTATCCGATGGAATCAATCGTGAAGTATCGGGATAGTTCCCTTCAAGCAATCTAGAGAAGAATAATAAATTTTCAGCTTTGAAAAGTACTTGGTTTTCGGTAATGACGATTTCAATGAGTTCGTTAGTATCATCAAGGATTTTACTCAACTCATTCAGGCTTTTACCTGGGATTACAACGCTATAGGTCCCTGTAATTTTATTTTCTATTTTGGCCGTTCTCATTGCCAGCCTATGACTGTCTGTTGCAATACAGGTCAATTCATCATCTTGAACCTTTAAGTTTACACCTGTTAAGATGGGGCGTGTTTCTGACGTGGACACTGCAAAACCCGTTTGACGAATAAGGGTCTTTAAAAGGTCCGTCGGAAGTTTGAAAATATTTTCTTCTTCAATGATTGGAAGATGTGGATATTCCTCGGGATCCAGTCCATTTAAATTAAATTCGGCTTTACCTGAGCGGATAATCGTTTGAAAGTTGTTTTCCACTTCAATTTCTACAGTATCCATCGGCAGCTTTTTGACAATTTCACTGAAAAAACGGGCATTCAGGACAATACCGCCGCTACTTTTCACTTCAACAATCTCATCGCCGTCAACTTCAGCTGGAATGAATGATTGAATAGAGATATCTGAATCACTTCCTGTTAAAGTGACACCCTCACTAGTAACGCTTATTTTTATTCCCGTTAGAATTGGAATCGTCGTTCTTGATGTGACTGCCTTCATTACTTCTTGGACACTATGAACTAATCGATCTCTTTGGATTATAAATCTCATGTTTCATCCTCCAATTTATTATTGCCAAATAGGCATATTTATTAATAATTTTTATTAAAAAAGATAGTAGTAATAGTAGTAGGGCCTGTTGATATGTGGATAAGTCCAATTAACCTAAGGAAAAACAGTCTATCCACTTGTGGACAGACTGTGTGTAAGTAGTCGTCAGTTATACACATTATCCAGAATTGATTATACCCTCAGCTGATCCTGGATTTCCTTAACCTGACGTTGTAGCTGGGTGTCGGTTTGCATGAGTTTAGAAATTTTTTCATGCGCATGGATGACGGTCGTATGATCGCGACCTCCGAATTCATCTCCAATCTTAGGCAGGGATGAATCCGTTAACTCCCTGGAAAGATACATGGCAATCTGTCTTGGAAAGGCTACGGATTTAGTCCGTTTTTTCGCCTTGAAATCCTCCAATTTCACACTATAATGCTCACCAACTGTTTTTTGGATTTCTAAGATGGTGATTATTTTAGGTTTGGAGCTTGGGATGATGTCTTTTAATGCTTCGGCTGCTAAATCGGCATTAATATCCTTATTAATTAATGAAGAATAAGCGACAACGCGAATGAGTGCACCCTCAAGCTCACGAATATTGGAATCGATTTGGTTGGCAATATAGAGCATGACTTCATTCGGGATATCAAGACCCTCAGCTTTTGCCTTTTTACGCAATATAGCAATCCGCGTTTCTAGATCAGGAGGTGTGATATCCGTGATCAAACCCCACTCAAACCTGGAGCGGAGGCGATCCTCAAGTGTAGGGATCTCTTTTGGTGGACGGTCACTCGAGATGACGATCTGTTTGCTTTCTTCATGCAACGCATTGAATGTATGAAAAAACTCTTCTTGGGTTTGTTCTTTTCCTGCAAGAAATTGAATATCATCAATTAATAAAACATCTACGCTTCGGTATCTATCACGGAATTCCCCTGCTTTATTATCCCGGATTGAGTTGATGAATTCATTCGTGAATTTTTCAGATGATAAATAAACGACCTTAGCATTAGGATTATGCTCAAGAACATAATGCCCGATTGCATGCATTAAATGGGTTTTCCCTAGGCCTACGCCTCCGTATATAAATAATGGATTATAGGCTTTGGCAGGTGCTTCTGCGACAGCGAGAGACGCGGCATGGGCAAAACGATTGCCGGAGCCGATGACAAATGTATCGAAGGTGTTTTTCGCATTCAGCATATGCTGTGGAAATGCAGCATGGTCTTTATCCTGTTTTTTTATCTTTTTAGGTTGAACAGGAACGGTAAAATCATCATCTTCTTGATTTGGGGGAATGATGAATTTTGCTTCCAATTCCTCACCGGTAAGTTCAAACAATACATCAGAAATAAGATGGGAATAGCGTTCTTCAAGCCAATCCCTGGCAAATTCATTGGGGGCGGTGACTGTTAATGTATCACCTTGCAGTAAATAAGCCTTGGTTGATTTAAGCCAAGTTTCAAAGCTTGGTTTACTGATTTTTTTTTCGATTTTTCCGAGCGCCTGGTTCCAGAGGCTATCGATGTTATCCAAACTTATCCCTCCTTTGCAAAATATTTTATTAATAGAATCTTAAATGTATAGGCACAAATAAACTCATCGATTGCCGTCTTTATATAAATTTTGACAGCAAAGGTTCGGTGAGCTGTAAGGGATTTGTGTGTTGTAATGTTAATTCCCTATAACTATATCTAGCGCTGTACAACCTTTGTACAGACTACATCTGGTAACCAGGTGTAGGTTTGGATTTTTATTCATCAACAGGTATTTTGTGAAATATATAATAAGAAAGAAAAAGGGTTTTCGACAATATCCACCATCTGTGGACATATTAATATACACAGGTCGAATAAACTATCCACATGTTATACACAGTCTGTGGATAACCGATACCTGTTGATAAAGTTATTCAGAGTGAAAACACAAATATAATATCAGAAATTCAGGCGTCTTGCAATGGGTTAGAAAACTTTATCCACAACTTACCGAGCCTGTGGGAAAAACTTTTCCACAGGCAATTGTTATGTGCAAAAGTCTATAAAAAGGGTTGTGGATAGAAAAAAACATGTCGAATTTTATCCACAGACCATAATTATAGGCTCGGATTAATTTGATTTATTTTGGATGAATCAAGTTGTTCTCCCCGGAAAACCGCGAAAAAACCGAATGGAAAATTAAAAGATGATTTAGGTTAATTCTTAATTATTTGTCGAATGCCATGTCGATCAGGAAGATACCTTGGGAATTTAATATATGTGTTCATGGAAAAATTGATGGAAATTCCCCTCTCCCCAAAAATTTCTATATCAGTTCGGAGCAAAATCATTTACAATAGGCTAGGTAGTAAAAAAAGGCCTACTGGACATTGAGCATTAAAAAGAAATATTTTTATGGATGAGGTTGACAAGTAGAAACCTCCATCTATATAATTGTAAAGACTGTCTTTAACTGTTATTCCTCAGGGAGGTGTCATATAATGAAAAGAACTTATCAACCGAATAACCGCAAACATAGTAAAGTTCACGGTTTCCGTGCACGTATGAGCACGAAAAACGGACGTAGAGTAATCGCTGCACGTCGCCGTAAGGGCAGAAAAGTATTATCTGCATAGACCACTGAAAAGTCTCAGTGGTCTTTTTTCGCAAAATAAGGGATTTACTGAGACTCAATTCATGTAATGAAGGTGTAAAAATGAAAAAAAAGTTAAGGATTAAGAAAGAGGACGAATTTCAGCTTGTGTTTAAAAAAGGTGAATCTTCTGCTAATCGGCAATTTGTTGTCTATGTCCTTGAAAAGCCAGGTCAGGATTATTTTCGGATCGGCCTTTCTGTCAGTAAAAAAATCGGGAATGCCGTTGTAAGGAACCAAATTAAAAGATACATAAGGCAAGCGTTTTTGGAATTGAAAGAAGATATAGAAGTGGGTAAGGATTATATTGTGATTGCTCGAAAACCAGCGGCGGAGATGGACTTTTTCCAGGTGAAAAGCAGCTTGATCCATGTCCTGAAACGTTCTAAATCACTAAACTTTAAAATGAAAAAACAATAAAGTCCCCTTTATACCGAATACTAAGCACTCCTCGGATCATGTAGTAACTTGAAAAAGATGACATAGAAAATTCCTATTGGAACTGTGAAAATGGTGGAATACTTTTCCTTGAAAGCCGCTAATGAACAGTTCACAATTGTTTCAAAAAAGATTGATTGCAGATAGGAGGAAATTACGGTTGAATAAACGAATATTACTCATTATTGGACTAGCCTCGATAATGATGTTGTTAGCAGGGTGTACGGAAATTAAAGAACCTATTACTGCGGAAAGTGAAGGTTTTTGGAATTCATACATTGTCTATCCATTATCAGCCCTGATCATTTGGCTTTCTGAAGCATTTGGCGAGAACTATGGTTTGGGACTCATCGGTGTTACATTAATCATTCGCTTAGCATTACTTCCACTAATGATCAAACAGGTGAAAAGCTCGAAAGCTATGCAGGCCATTCAGCCTGAGATGAAAGAACTTCAAGCAAAATACAGCTCAAAAGATGCTGCCACACAACAAAAACTACAGCAAGAAACAATGGCTTTATTTTCAAAATATAATGTGAATCCATTGGCGGGATGTTTGCCTATAGTGGTCCAAATGCCGATTTTGATCGGATTTTACCATGCCATCAGCCGTACGAAAGAAATTTCTTTACATAGCTTTCTTTGGTTTGATTTAGGTTCCCCGGATCCTTATTATATTTTACCGGTTGTTGCAGGTATTACGACTTTTATCCAGCAAAAGATGTCGATGGCTGGAATGAACTCCAATCCACAAATGGCGGCACAAATGACGATGATGCTTTACATCATGCCAATAATGATTGTTGTTTTTGCTATTAAATTTCCCGCTGCTCTTTCTCTTTACTGGGTAGTAGGTAACCTTTTTGGTATCGTTCAAACATATTTCATTAAAGGTCCGGATCTTAGAAAAGCAGCTGCGGAAAACGCGGGAGGGGCAAAGAAAAAGTGAAAAAAGTAACTGCTACAGGACAATCTGTCGAAGAAGCAGTAAATTTAGCTTTAGCTCAACTGAACAGCACTAAGGATCGCGTGGAGATTGAAATAGAAGATGAAGGCAAAAAAGGATTTTTTGGTTTATTTGGTGCAAGGAAGGCAATTGTCCATGTGACATTGCCTCCCGATCCCATTGAAGAGACACTTAAATTTTTGAAGAATGTCAGCGTGGAAATGGGAGTCAATGCAAAAATTGATGTCCATCGTAAAGGTAAGAGCGTAACATTTCATTTATCAGGTGATAAAATTGCATTATTAATTGGAAAAAGGGGTCAAACACTAAATTCCCTTCAGTATTTAGCGCAGCTGGTTGCAAATCGATATTCGAAGCAGTTCTTGAATATTACTGTAGATGCAGAAGATTATCGAAATCGCCGGAATGAAACTTTAATCCAATTGGCTGGAAGAATGGCAAATAAAGCTCTAAAAACAGGTAAAGCTGTTTCACTGGAGCCAATGCCATCCTATGAACGTAAAGTCATCCATAATGCTCTCCTGCATTATCCAAAAATAAAAACAACTTCAAGTGGGACGGAACCATATCGCCATTTAGTCATTAGTCCACTCAAATGAACCTTCTGCTTTTAAGCAGGGGTTCTTTTTTTTAGGGCATGATATCGTTGTATGTCGAATGTTTTTTTATAAAAGATTAATTCAACAATAACTGACATAATTCTTTTTTTATTCTCATGATCAGTAAAGCGGGCGATATTTGTTATTCACATGTGGATAAGTTAAAATGAGTGTTATAGAATATGGATTCAACGCGTGTGGATAACTCTTGAAAGGAAGGAGTATCTACTTTTTTTCATGAATATACTGTGGTATTGTAGTTATTTAGAGATTCGAGATTTTATTATCAGAAAAAAATAGAAACATCAATATATAAGAGGTGAAAGCATGGAATTCGATACAATCACCGCTATCTCTACTCCCTTAGGGGAAGGGGCAATCGCCATTGTTAGAATCAGCGGTGATGAGGCCATAGAAATAGCCGATGGAATCTTTAAAGGACCAGGTGGAAAAGGATTGCTTGAAGTGAAATCACATACGATTCATTATGGCCATCTTATCCAGCCTAAAACTGGTGAAATCATAGAGGAAGTCATGGTTTCGGTCATGAAGGGTCCAAAGACATTTACAAGAGAAGATGTTGTTGAAATAAATTGTCACGGTGGAATCGTTTCGGTCAATCGGGTATTACAGCTTATTCTCTCACAAGGTGCTCGTTTAGCAGAACCAGGTGAATTTACGAAACGGGCTTTTTTGAATGGCAGGATCGATCTTTCTCAAGCAGAGGCCGTTATGGATTTAATCCGGGCTAAAACGGATAAAGCCATGAATGTGGCATTAGGTCAAATGGAAGGCCGGCTTTCGAAATTAATCCAAAACCTACGTCAAGAAATATTACAGACCCTCGCTCAAGTCGAGGTAAACATAGATTATCCGGAATATGATGATGTCGAAGAAATGACACATCGTTTATTTTTGGAAAAAGGTAGTTATGTGAAGACTGAAATTGAGAAACTGCTTCACACAGCCCAACAAGGGAAAATCCTGCGAGATGGGCTTGCGACGGTTATCATAGGGCGCCCTAATGTCGGGAAATCTTCTTTGCTTAACAGTTTGGTTCATGAAAATAAAGCAATTGTCACTGATATTCCAGGTACAACACGTGACGTAATTGAAGAGTATGTCAATGTTCGCGGTGTACCACTTAAACTTGTGGATACAGCAGGAATTCGCGAAACGGAAGATATCGTTGAACGAATTGGAGTTGAACGGTCCCGTGCAGTATTAAAAGAGGCAGATCTAATATTACTTGTATTGAACTATTCCGATGATTTTACAACCGAAGATGAGAAACTATTCCAGGCTGTTGAGGGAATGGATGTTATCGTTATCATCAATAAAACCGATCTTCCACAGAAAATCGATTCGGCAAAGGTTAAGGAAATGGCGGCATCACATAAAGTCGTTTCCACTTCATTACTTGAGGATCAAGGGGTCGATGAATTGGAAGAAGCCATCGCTTCTTTATTTTTTGAGGGTTCTTTAGAAACGGGGGACCTGACCTATGTTTCGAATGCCAGGCATATAGCCTTGCTAGGACAGGCATTACAATCAATCGAAGACGCAATCGAAGCTATTGAAATGGGTACGCCAGTTGATTTGGTTCAAATTGACTTCACGAAAGCATGGGAGCTCCTTGGAGAAATCATTGGTGAAAGCGTTCAGGATAATTTGATCAACCAATTGTTCTCACAATTTTGTTTAGGAAAATAAGCGTAAAAGGAGGAAAAGGATATGCAATACGAAGCAGGTAGCTATGATGTCATTGTTATTGGTGCTGGTCATGCTGGTAGTGAAGCAGGCCTTGCAGCTGCTAGAGTCGGAGCTAAAACGTTGATGATCACCATTAACTTGGATATGGTCGCCTTCATGCCATGCAATCCGTCCGTTGGTGGGCCGGCAAAAGGGATAGTTGTTAGGGAAATTGACGCTTTAGGCGGTGAAATGGGAAAAAATATCGACAAGACCCATATCCAAATGAGGATGCTGAATACGGCTAAAGGTCCTGCTGTTCGTGCGTTACGGGCACAGGCAGATAAATTTCTCTATCAGCAAGAAATGAAAAAGACGATAGAAGACCAAGAAAATTTGACATTGATTCAAGGAATGGTTGAGGAATTAATTGTTGAAAACGACGTTTGTTCGGGTGTCATTACAAAAACAGGTGCGGTATATCGTGCGAAAACTGTCGTAATCACGACGGGAACATATTTACGCGGTGAAATCATTTTAGGGGAATTGAAGTATTCAAGCGGTCCCAATAATCAGCAGCCTTCAATCAGGCTTTCAGAACATCTAGAGCAGTTAGGATTCGATTTGGTCCGTTTTAAAACAGGAACACCACCACGTGTCAATAGTTCTTCCATAGATTACAGCAAAACGGAAATTCAGCCTGGTGATGAAGTGCCACGTGCATTTTCTTATGAAACCACAAAGTTCATCACTGATCAATTGCCATGCTGGCTAACGTACACGAATGAGGGGACACATCAGCTCATTGATGAGAATCTACACCGTTCGCCAATGTATTCTGGAATGATAAAGGGAACGGGACCTCGTTATTGCCCATCGATAGAAGATAAGGTCGTTCGTTTCAATGATAAACCACGTCACCAAATCTTCCTTGAACCTGAAGGACGCAATACAAAGGAAGTGTATGTTCAAGGACTGTCCACTAGTCTGCCTGAAGATGTACAAGTGAAGATCCTTCAAACGATCCCAGGGCTCGAGAAGGCGGAAATGATGCGTGCTGGATACGCAATCGAATATGATGCGATCGTTCCTACTCAGCTATGGCCTACATTGGAAACGAAAAAGGTTAAAAACCTGTATACTGCTGGACAAATTAACGGCACGTCCGGTTATGAGGAAGCAGCTGGCCAAGGGCTTATGGCCGGTATTAATGCCGGATTGAATGCAATAGGTAAGGAAGAACTGATTTTAAGCCGTTCCGATGCCTATATTGGTGTGCTCATTGATGACCTTGTAACGAAAGGTACGAATGAACCATACCGATTGCTGACTTCACGTGCAGAATATCGTTTATTATTGCGACATGATAATGCCGATTTACGCTTAACGGAAATCGGATTCAATATCGGAATGATCAAAGAAGAACGCTACAATCGTTTCCTTTTGAAAAAAGAAGCGGTTGAAATGGAAAAGGAACGACTAAAATCAAACTTCATCAAACCGACCAAAGAGGTACAAGAAGTCATTACAGCAAGTGGCGGCAGTGAGCTGAAGGATGGAATCCGTGCCTCCGATTTATTGAAGCGGCCTGAAATGGATTATTCCCATATTCAGAAGCTGGCTCCAAGTGATGTCGAACTGAGCGATGATGTGACGGAACAGGTCGAAATTCAGATCAAGTATGAAGGATATATTGAAAAATCCTTGCAGCAAGTCGATCGTCTGAAAAAAATGGAGAATAAAAAGATTCCAGAGAATATCGATTATGATGCAATTTCTGGTCTAGCAACGGAAGCACGCCAAAAATTAAAGCAGGTCCACCCGCTATCAGTAGCCCAGGCTTCAAGAATTTCCGGTGTGAATCCCGCTGATGTTTCCATTTTGCTTGTTTATTTGGAACAAGGTAAGATTGCCAGAGTATCTCAGTAATGGAAATACCCGAAAAGGATTGAAGAAAACATGAATATTGAACAGTTCCAACAAGCACTGCAGGAGAAAGGGATTGAGCTTTCTCCTCACCAGCTTGATCAGTTTGACACTTATTATCGATTATTGGTTGAATGGAACGAAAAGATGAACTTAACAGCCATCACTAATAAAGAAGAAGTTTATCTAAAGCATTTTTATGATTCAATAAGTGCAGCCTTCTATTTCGACTTTAACAAATCTTATCAAATTTGCGATGTCGGGGCTGGAGCTGGATTTCCGAGTATTCCATTGAAGATTTGTTTCCCTGGTATCCACGTATCGATTGTGGATTCTTTGAATAAGCGAATCTCTTTTTTGAATCACCTTGCTGAGTCTTTGCAATTAAAGGGAGTTTCCTTCTATCATGACCGGGCGGAAACCTTCGCTCAAAAACCAGAGCATCGCGAATCCTATGATATTGTAATGGCAAGAGCGGTAGCCAGGATGTCCGTTTTAAGTGAGCTATGTTTGCCGCTTGTTAAACCAGATGGGACGTTCATTGCCATGAAAGCTGCTAGTGCACAAGATGAAATGGATACAGGGAAGAAGGCCATTTTTACATTAGGCGGAGAAATCGAAGAAATTCATCCTTTCACATTGCCAGAGGAAAATAGTGAAAGAAACATCATTACTGTAAAAAAAGTGAAGAAGACTCCTAAAAAATACCCAAGAAAACCAGGGACACCGAATAAGCAGCCTATCGAATAACCCTTATACTGATGAGGCAGGTTTCATATTTACTATAAGAGTATGACCTTGTTATGTTCATTCAATACTGTATAAGCCAACATGAAGGGTTTTTTTGGTACAATGTCAAACGTGTTCCTTCTTTTCCAGCAGGGCTATAAGCCGGCGATTTTTCTTTTTGATTTCAGGGAAATAATCTTGGGCAAGCCGGCTGATATTTATAAAAACTGGCCGTTCATTCTTCTTTTTTGCCTTGATGACGCCAGTCGACATGTTTTTTACAGTGAAGACCCATATGTATAACCATGTCGGGAAATGTATGCAGGACTTGTCCTTTAAATAGAGAATATGTTATTTGGGAGTTTTAAAAGGTGGTGTAGGAAGATGAAGCATCCTTTTTCGCGGTTCTTTGGGTTTGGCGAAAAAGAAGAACAGCAACTAGAGATGGAGACACCTAGCAATAATAATGAAGAAATAAGAAAAATTTCCATTTCTGATATTGTGCCTAATCGATTTCAACCAAGGACCGTTTTTAATGACGATAAAATTGCTGAATTGGCTCAAACGATTCATACACATGGGATCATTCAGCCCATTGTAGTAAGGGCATATGGACAGGGAAAATATGAAATCATTGCAGGTGAGCGTCGTTTTCGAGCCATGCAAAAGCTTGGCTGGGTATTGGCACCTGCAATAATCAAAGATTTCACCGATACAGAAACGGCTTCCGTTGCGCTGATAGAAAACCTTCAGCGAGAAGAACTGACACCAATTGAAGAAGCTTTGGCTTACGGCAAACTATTGGAGCTGCATAGTCTAACCCAAGAAGCTCTGGCACAAAGACTGGGAATAGGACAATCTACCGTGGCAAATAAGCTTCGGTTGCTTAAGCTGCCCCAGGAAGTTCAAGATGCTCTTCTTCAAAAGCAAATTACGGAACGCCATGCCCGCTCGTTGATACCGTTAAAGAGTCCTGAAAAGCAGCTCAAACTGCTTTTGGAAATCATCGAAAAAGGGTTAAACGTCAAGCAGACCGAAGAGATGGTCGTCAAGCTCTTGACGGGTACTGTACAGAAGCCGAAACCTAAGCGAAAAGCGTTTAGTAAAGACATGAGAATTGCCGTGAATACTATACGCCAATCACTCAGTATGGTTACAGACAATGGAATAAATTTGGATGCAGAGGAAGAAGAGTTCGAGGAGTATTATCAGTTCACGATTAAAATACCTAAGAAAAAAACTTGATTCCCTATCCTTAACCCTGCTTGGTAGTCTCCGATTACCAAGCTTTTTTTATTTTGTTGCCAAAAACTCGCATTTTACACCCTGAAAATTATTCAATTTTTCTCGGTTTTTTCATGCTGTTTAGATAAATTTCAAATTTTATGAGGAATTTCAGAAAACGATTTCTTCCAGTAACATTCATGATAAAATAGAAAGAAATAAATGGATTTACGGTAAAAGTTAATAGATATAGCGTGATGAAGATAGTTGAAAGCAGGTGAATTCGTGGGTAAGATTCTCGCCATTGCCAATCAAAAAGGCGGTGTTGGAAAAACGACAACTTCTGTCAGTCTAAGTGCCTGTCTTGCATACATAGGACAGAAAGTCTTAATGGTCGATATCGATCCGCAGGGAAATGCGACAAGCGGTGCAGGTATTGATAAAGCGGATGTGGAACAATGTATTTATGATGTATTGGTTGATGATGTCGAAGCCAGTACCGTCATCATGGAAACAAAGGTAGAAAACTTATATGCTATACCTGCGACAATTCAACTTGCAGGTGCTGAAATTGAACTTGTTCCAACCATCTCAAGGGAAGTCCGATTAAAAAGGGCATTAGAAGAGGTGCAAAGTCAATATGATTACATCGTGATTGACTGTCCTCCATCATTGGGCTTGCTTACGCTTAATGCATTAACGGCAGCAGATGCAGTTTTGATTCCTGTACAATGTGAATATTATGCATTGGAGGGCCTGAGTCAACTCTTGAATACGGTCCGTCTCGTCCAAAAGCATTTGAACCATGATTTGAAAATCGAGGGTGTGCTATTGACGATGTTGGATGCCAGGACAAATTTAGGTCTCCAGGTTATAGAAGAGGTCAAAAAATACTTTCAGGATAAAGTCTATCAAACCATCATCCCTCGCAATGTCCGTTTGAGTGAAGCACCGAGCCATGGAGAACCAATAATTATATATGATCCAAAGTCACGAGGAGCGGAGGTCTATCTAGAACTGGCAAAGGAAGTGGTATCAAATGGCTAAAGGACTTGGCAAAGGACTTAACGCACTTTTCACTGGGGATATAAGTAAAGATGAAATCGTGCGTGAAATCAAATTAAGGGAATTAAGGCCAAATCCTTATCAGCCCCGAAAGAGCTTCCGACTTGAAGCTATAGAAGAATTAAAGCAATCTATCATGGAACATGGGATATTACAGCCGATTATTGCCCGGAAAAGTATTAAGGGCTATGAAATCGTTGCTGGGGAGAGGCGTTATCGTGCTGCCAAGGAAGCTGGTTTAAAGACAGTTCCGGTTGTTGTGAGGGAATTGAATGAACAGCAGATGATGGAACTGGCGATTTTGGAAAACCTGCAACGGGAAGATTTAAATCCAATTGAGGAAGCTGCCGCTTATCAGACACTTCTTGAAAAATTGAATTTCACCCAGGAACAGCTGGCCAATAGGTTGGGTAAAAGCCGACCCCATATCGCGAACTATGTAAGATTGCTATCTTTGCCTGAAGGGATTAGGAGTTATATCTCCGAAGGGGAAATTTCCATGGGGCATGGCCGAGCATTACTGGGTTTAAAGAAAAAGGAGATGCTTAAGCCAGTAGTGGATAAAATCCTCAAAGAAGGAATGAATGTCAGACAGCTGGAGCAATATATACATCAATTGAATGATACCGTTTCACGTGAAACCAAACCTAAGAAACAAGATAAAAAAGATATATTCATAAAGCAACGCGAGTCAAGTCTGCGTGAAAGACTGGGAACGAGTGTAACGATAAAACAAAGCAAGAAAAAAGGGAAAATAGAAATCGAATTCTTTTCAAAAGAAGATCTGGAGAGAATTTTGGACTTGATCGATCAAGAGAACATTTCCTCTTAGATCGCCTTTATGAAAAAAAAGTGGCAACAGAGGTTTAATCTATTTTTTACTGTGGAAAATTGGGTGAATGAGATGGTATTATTAGGGGCTTTGGTGAATGGTGCCTGCATTTTAATCGGTTCGATTTTGGGAAGGTTTTTGCAACATATACCTGAAAAGATAAAAGAAACGGTCATGAGTGGAATTGGTTTAGCCGTCATGGTCTTAGGCTTGCAGATGGGGCTTAAAAGTGATCAATTCCTTATTGTCATTTTAAGTATTGTTGGAGGGGCTGTCCTTGGGGAATGGATGAATCTTGAGGCTAGGCTTAATTCTTTAGGCAATTGGATTGAACGCAGGATGAAAGCAAAAGAAGGAATTTCGATATCCCAGGGGTTTGTAACGGCTACGCTCATATTTGGCATTGGGGCGATGGCCATTATCGGTGCCATGGATAGCGGTATCCGGAATGATCATGACGTTTTGATAACAAAAGCGATCATCGATGGATTTACAGCACTGGTCCTCGCCAGTACGCTTGGCATAGGAGTACTTTTTTCGGCATTTCCGGTCATTCTTTATGAGGGCTTGATAGCAATTTTTTCAAGACAGATTAATACGCTGATCCCAACTGCTTTAATGGATTCCTTCATACTGGAAATGACGGCAACTGGGGGAGTCATGATTTTAGCAATTGGTTTGAATATTATCGGTGTCACCAAAATAAGGGTGGCTAATCTGCTTCCTGGCATAATGATCACCGCCATTTTAGTTACAATCATGTATTATTATTAAATAAAGGCTCTTTTCGTAAAGATTGTTGTTTTTAAAACGAAACTATTTAAGGTTGATTGGAGCGGAAGTGCGAGACTCCTGCGGGAGCAGCGGGACAGGTGAGACCCCACAGGCGTTTACGCCGAGGAGGCTCACCGCCCGCCCCGCGGAAAGCGAGCATCTGGAGGGGAAATCAACCACAACTCACTACCTGGTAAATAGCAACAAAGTATGTGAAAACAGCCTAAATAAAAGAAGGAAGGGAATAATCCCTTCCTTCATTTTTTTGATCAGCAAAACCGATCAAAGGGTTTTTTCTTGCTTGAATGACAATGTGAAAGGAGTGATGGAAGGTTTTACTGGATAATGATTTTGTGCTTCATAAATCCCCTCGGCGATGGTTTTGGCCATTTTTAGCACAAGATTAAGACGAGTGTTTTGCAAGACCATGAACTCCATGAAGCCACTTACATTCACGATTCCTGTTATATGGGCATTTCCAACGGAAGGAAGATCTTTATTGACCCCAGCACCTGGTTTCACTGGTCCTTGACCGATTTGGACAATACCGACGCTTTTCATCTTCCCTAAGCAAGCATCGATTCCGACTATAAATGGATTGGTATGAATCTTTTTTATTTCATTTAATTTTTCTGATAAATTCATCGCATGTATAGGGTCATCTAAAGTACCATAAACATGGAACGATGAAGAACTGTTTTCAGCTTTTTCACTTAGCAGAGTGCCGACAAGTGGTCCGAGGGAATCGCCTGTAGAACGGTCTGTGCCTATACAGACGATGACGATTGTTTGAAGCTTCCCAGTTGGTAGAAGGTTGATTAATTCCTGGGAAATTTGTTTGGATGCATCCGTATCTTCATGCAGGATGCGGCTCAATCTATTTTTATTATTATTAAATAGACTAGAATTCAGATTCATCGGCTCAACTCCTTTACTTTATTTGGTATTACAGTATACGGATAAAAAGGAAAAAATATACGATATTTAACATAACGGATGAGGGAAATTTTTGTAGAACTTGCAAACAGGTGAAGGGGAAATGGATTGACTTTTCTTCCTCTACCAATTGCTTTCATTTATACATTCTAGTAAAAAAATACTGGATTAACTCGGAAAAAACTTCTATTTCTTTTACCTATATACCCATATTTTTTTTGTACAGAAACCCTTATTTATTGATAAAATAGAGAAAACTTCTCCTATTCGGGTTATCTCACAGCATGAGGGGTAGAGGAATAAGTCGGTATGGTAAAGTCATAGAGAAAATATAAAAGTTTTGCAGAATTTTGGATTAGCCAGGAGGAAAAGATGGAACGCATTTATGATAACGTTACAAAAGAGGTAATGGATGAAAAATTATGGTTACTATTAGGGGAAGGAATCATTAAAATCTTCCTTGTTCTCCTGTTATCACGTATTATTATTAGAATAGGAAAGACGGTCATAAGTAAATTTTTCGCGGTTCGCTTAAGAAGTCCTATTCGCGTTTCAGAGCGCAGAGAAACGACACTCATTAAGTTGCTGGAAAATATAGTCACTTATGTTATTAATTTTATTGCCTTGGTAATGATTCTTGAAATTTTCGGATTTGATGTAAAGGCTTTGCTGGCTGGAGCTGGGATACTTGGTTTGGCAGTTGGGTTCGGTGCTCAAAGTTTGGTAAAAGATATCATCACAGGATTCTTTGTGATTTTTGAAGATCACTTCTCGGTTGGGGACTATATTAAAATTAATACTTTTGAGGGTGAAGTTCTCGAAATTGGGCTTCGTACAACAAAGATTAAAAGTAGCTCAGGAGAATTGCACCTCATACCTAATGGTAGTATTGTTCAAGTTACAAATTATTCTATATTAAATAGTAAGGCTGTTGTGGATGTAGCTATACCTAATGATGGATCAGTAGAACTTGCTGAGAGGGTACTCATTCAAACCTTGAATAATATGGAAGGTAAATATGACTTCTTAGTCAAAGCACCTGAATTTTTAGGAATTGAAGCGATAAGTCCTGATGAAGTTGTCTTTCGGGTCACTGCTGAAACAAAACCGATGCATCATGTCGAAATGAGTAGAATATTAAGAAAAGAAATAAGTGCTGCGCTTGATTTAAGTGGGATTAAATCTACGTACAATGGCAGCGAGTCATAGGAATTAGGGGGCTCATGGTTATGGAAGAAAAAGAGTTTGCGCTTAAGGATATTGTGGAAATGAAAAAACCACATCCCTGTGGAGTAAATAAGTGGAAAATCATTCGACTTGGTATGGATATCCGGATAAAATGTGAAGGCTGCGGTCATAGCGTAATGCTGCCTCGACGTGAATTCGCGAAGAAAATGAAAAAAGTTCTACAAAAGCATGAGGAGTGATCATGCTTTTTTTTTGAGTGAAGGCAGTCCTGAGTTTCTCATGATTTACTTGTCTTTTTAGGAAGCGAAATCTATAATTGGGAAAGGTTTAGGTAATTGGATGGTTTTTATAGAAAATCAGACTTTTTCCCATATGTACGATTTATCTTGAAGGAGTGAAATATAAATGGCTTTAACAGCAGGTATAGTAGGTTTGCCTAACGTAGGTAAATCCACTTTATTTAATGCAATTACTCAGGCAGGTGCGGAATCTGCCAACTATCCTTTCTGTACGATTGACCCAAATGTCGGGATTGTTGAAGTGCCAGATCACCGTCTGCAAAAATTGACAGAATTGGTTAAACCAAAAAAAACGGTTCCGACAGCATTTGAATTCACGGATATCGCCGGAATTGTAAAAGGGGCCAGTAAAGGAGAAGGTCTTGGTAATAAATTCCTTTCCCATATCCGTCAAGTGGATGCAATTTGTCAGGTTGTCCGTTGTTTCGCAGACGATAACATTACTCATGTTTCTGGAAAAGTAAATCCAATCGATGATATCGAAGTCATCAACCTTGAATTGATCCTGGCCGATTTGGAATCCGTTGACAAACGCATCGACCGTGTCGGAAAAATGGCCAAGCAAAAAGATAAAGGCGCAGTGGCTGAACATGAAATTCTTGTGGCTTTAAAAGAAGCATTGGAGAATGAAAGGCCCGCCCGTTCAGTTGAATTTACCGAGGAACAGCAAAAAATGGTGAAGGGCATGCACTTGCTTACGGCGAAGCCGACTCTTTATGTGGCGAATGTGAGCGAGGATGAAGTGGCTAATGCTGACGATAATGAATATGTTCAGCAAGTTCGTGAATATGCTGCGAAGGAAAATGCAGAAGTAATCGTAATTTGTGCCAAAATCGAAGAAGAAATTGCAGAGCTTGAAGGTGAAGAAAAGGAAATGTTCCTATCTGAACTTGGCATTGAAGAGTCGGGTCTTGACCAGTTGATCCGTGCTTCATATAATCTTCTCGGATTGGCAACATACTTTACAGCTGGTGTACAGGAAGTGCGTGCATGGACATTCCGTAAAGGTATGAAAGCCCCTCAATGTGCAGGTGTCATTCATACGGACTTCGAACGTGGCTTCATCCGTGCCGAAATCGTTTCTTATACCGATTTGCTTGAAGCGGGCAGTCATAGTGCTGCAAAAGAAGCAGGAAAAGTTCGATTAGAAGGAAAAGAATACATCGTTAACGATGGCGATGTAATTCATTTCCGTTTCAACGTTTAAGTTAAAAAGACCCTGCATTTTCCCAATGCAGGGTCTTTTTTGAGCCTTTAATCATTAGATTTCAATTAATTGTAATAAGTCGAACCGTTCGTTGCAAAGCCACTTTAACTATGCTATAATTTTATCTTGTGAGTAATTATAAATAATTGCTCCTTGCCCAATTGGGCCGCTTAGACCAAAAGGAGGTGACAGTGATGAGAAAATACGAAATTATGTATATCATCCGTCCAAACATTGAGGAAGAAGCTAAAAAAGCTTTAGTTGAACGTTTCAACACAATCCTTTCTGATAATGGTGCGGAAGTAGAAGCAAAAGAATGGGGTAAACGCCGTCTTGCATACGAAATCAATGATTTCCGTGATGGTTACTACATGCTTCTTAAAGTTAACGCTGAAAGTGCTGCGATTCAAGAATTCGATCGTCTTGCTAAAATCAGTGAAGACATTATTCGCCACATGGCTACTAGAGAAGAAGTCTAATCCAATATTTTAATATAAATTCTAATCTTGTTTCACGTGAAACAAGTTTGAAACCTAGGGGTTGATTCTGATGATGAATCGCGTAGTTTTGGTAGGACGCTTAACTAAAGATCCTGAATTGCGATATACACCTAATGGAGTTCCTGTAGCTACCTTTACTTTAGCTGTGAATCGTGGTTTTACGAATCAGCAAGGTGAACGTGAAGCGGATTTCATTAACTGTGTAGTTTGGCGTAAACCGGCAGAAAATGTAGCTAACTTCTTGAAAAAGGGCAGTTTAGCTGGCGTGGATGGACGTGTCCAAACACGTAATTATGAAGGACAAGACGGCAAACGCGTATATGTGACGGAGATTCTGGCTGAGAGCGTTCAATTCCTTGAACCACGAAGCAGTTCAGCGGGTGAAAGAAATGAAGGCGGTTCTTACGGTGGAGGTCAAAAAAGTTATGGTAACAATAATAACGGAAATGACAACAATTCGTATGGACAAAATCCTAATCAGAATCAACGGAGCAATAACAACTACACTCGTGTAGATGATGATCCATTTGCAAATGACGGTAAAACAATCGACATTTCAGATGACGATCTTCCGTTTTAAACAGCCGTTTAAAATGAAAATTTAAAAAGCAGGGAGGGAAATTTATTATGGCAATGGGTGGACGTAAAGGACGCGGTAAGCGTAAAAAGGTTTGTTATTTCACATCTAACGGAATCACTAAAATTGATTACAAAGATACAGATCTTCTTAAAAAATTCGTCTCAGAACGCGGTAAAATTTTACCACGTCGTGTAACTGGCACAAGCGCTAAATATCAACGTAAATTAACGATTGCTATTAAACGCTCACGTACTATGGCATTACTTCCATATGTATCTGGTGAATAATAAATTGGCACATTGAGGAGTTTTCCTTAATGTGCCTTTTTTTATAAGTTAGGATTTTATGCTGAAAAACCGCTGAATTGCGGTTTTTTTATTTTTAAAAGGAATTTAAAAAGGTGTTTTCCTTACAAAAAATAATCATATCCTAAAAAAGAATGTGATGTTTGAAATATCCTGGCCGTAACGGATACAATATGAAGATAAGACATTAATTTTAATAATAACGGGGGGTGAAAAAATGAATAACGGGAGACGAATTGCGGAGGGTGGAGCCCTTTTGGCACTATATTGCATTTTACTGTTCATCACCATTCAAGTCCCGCTAGTGGGTATCTTCACTACTTTCTTTTTACCCATTCCATTCATACTGGTCACAATCAAACAAAAGTTATCGTGGAGCCTCGGTTACCTATTCATTGCTTCACTATTGTCGATCCTCATCGGGACGATATTGTCTGTCCCGCTTACCTTACTTATGGGGGCAACGGGAATTGCGATCGGCTATTTTTTGAAAAAGGACAAACCGATGGCACCTATGTTCATAAGTGCAGTCCTTGTCTTCCTGGGAGGAATTTTATTAATATATGCAGCTTCAGTGTTAATAACGGATGTTAATTACATAGAAGAATCGATGAATATGGCTGAAGGATCTATAAAAAAAACAATCGACATCATGGATTCTTTAGGACAGGCACCGACGGAACAAGTCAAAAAGCAGATGTATGAATCAATCGATATGATAAATACGCTGATGCCAAGTTTGTTCGTGTTGATATCAGTCAGCATGGTTTTATTGATTTTCTTCGCTGCACATCCCATTGTGAAGAGGTTCAGCGATAAAACGCTAAAATGGCCTCATTTTCGAGATCTTCGACTCCCGAAAAGCCTTTTATGGTATTATTTAATTACGATGCTTCTTGCTCTTTTTGTGAATACGGACAAGAATAGTTTTGTATATATGGCCATATCGAACCTATTTTTCATCCTGCAGTTCTTCATTTTATTACAAGGATATTCCCTGATATTTTATATCGCTCATGTGAAGTCATGGGCTAAAGCCATACCTGTTTTAATCGTGGTTTTTTCTTTGCTCCTGCCGATTCCGATTATTACAACGGCCGTACGATTTTTAGGTATAATAGATTTAGGATTTCCTTTTAGGGAGACGATCAAGAAAAAGGAATAGACTTTTTTGTAAAACAGATGCTTTTAGGAGCTGAAACTATGCCATCTTATTTGAAAGAATACTCGATTAAGTCCCCAGTGTATGGGATGCTGGCCGCGGGCGTGTTACTTTTGGGCGTACTGGCTTATTATAATTGGGTTATTGCACTTGTTGGTTTATTGATTCTTGCTGGTTTATTTTATTTAACATTAAGAATGGTAGAAAAAAAGCAACGTAAGACAGAAGAGTATATAACGACTTTATCTTACCGTTTAAAAAAGGTCGGTGAGGAAGCGTTATTGGAAATGCCAATTGGGATCATGCTCTTTAATGAGGATTATTACATTGAATGGACCAATCCATTCCTGGCTTCGTGTTTTAGTGAAGACTCCTTGGCAGGAAGATCGCTATACGATGTTGCGGACTCGATCGTTCCGTTAATTAAGCAAGAGATCGAGACAGAGACAATTACGCTCCACGATCGAAAATTCAAAGTGGTCCATAAGCGAGAGGAAAGGCTTCTTTACTTTTTTGATGTGACGGAGCAAGTGGAAATCGAGAAACTATATGAAGATGAGCGAACGGCAATTGCGATCATTCTCCTTGATAACTATGATGATTTGACACAGGGTATGGATGATCAGCGTAAAAGCAGCATTAATAGCTTGGTTACCTCACTTCTTGATAAATGGGCAAGGGATAATGGCGTTTTCTTTAAACGGGTTTCCTCGGAGCGATTCATCGCTGTCTTTAATGAGCATATCCTTCAGCAACTTGAGAAGGGAAAATTCTCGATTTTGGATGAAATCAGGGAAACGACCGCCAAGCAAAATGTACCATTGACCTTGAGCATCGGGGTCGGCTCGGCAGTGTCATCCTTACCGGAACTAGGTACACTTGCACAGTCCAGCTTGGATCTCGCTTTAGGACGGGGCGGTGACCAGGTAGCCATCAAGCAAGCGAATGGAAAAGTGAAATTCTATGGCGGTAAAACCAATCCGATGGAAAAACGCACGAGGGTCCGTGCACGTGTGATTTCCCATGCATTGAAGGATATAGTCCTTGATAGTGATAAAGTCATTGTCATGGGCCATAAAAACCCGGATATGGACGCAATCGGTTCAGCCATCGGCATTTTGAAAGTTGCCCAAATGAATGAACGTGAAGGCTATATTGTAATTAACACCCAGCAGCTTGATAGCAGTGTACTTCGTTTAATGGAGGAAATCAAAAATAAAGAAGAGCTTTATGCCCGGTTTATAACTCCTGATGATGCTCTTGAAATGATTACGGATGAGACATTGCTGGTTGTGGTCGATACACATAAACCTTCTATGGTAATTGAAGAGCGGTTATTGAATAGGATCGATAAGGTTGTAGTCATCGACCATCATCGCCGGGGTGAGGAGTTCATCAAAAACTCATTGCTCGTCTATATGGAGCCATATGCGTCTTCAACAGCAGAACTTGTGACCGAACTGCTTGAATATCAGCCGAAACGCAGTAAGATAGATATGCTGGAATCAACGGCGCTACTTGCAGGTATCATTGTGGATACGAAAAGCTTCACTTTAAGAACAGGTTCACGTACTTTCGATGCAGCCTCTTATCTAAGGGCACATGGAGCTGATACGGTACTTGTCCAGAAGTTCTTAAAAGAAGACGTTGACACCTATATTAAACGGTCGAAGCTCATTGAAGAAGTTATCTTTTATAAAAAGGGAATTGCAATTGCCTCGGCAAAAACCGATCAGGTCCACAATCAGGTACTCATTGCTCAGGCTGCGGACACCCTATTGACCATGGATGGCGTTGTTGCTTCCTTTGTAATGGCTAAGCGATCTGATGATACAGTAGGCATAAGTGCGCGATCCCTTGGTGATATCAATGTACAGGTGATCATGGAAATGTTAAATGGAGGCGGACATTTAACAAATGCCGCTACTCAACAGGCATGCTCCATTGATGAAGCAGAAAGTCGATTAAAAACAGCTATAGATGAATATTTAGAAGGGGGACAAAAAGAATGAAAGTAATATTTCTGAAAGACGTAAAAGGTAAAGGGAAAAAAGGGGAAGTTAAAAATGTTGCAGATGGTTATGCACATAATTTCCTGCTAAAACAAGGATTGGCCGTTGAAGCAAATAATACAAATGTAAAAACTTTGGAAGCCCAGAAAAATAAAGAAGAATCACTTGCAGCAGAAGAACTGCAGCATGCTGAAGAATTGAAAGTGCAATTGGAGAAATTAACGGTTGAACTATCTGCCAAAGCCGGTGAGGGCGGGCGTTTATTCGGTTCCATCACGACTAAACAAATTGCATCGGAGCTTCAGAAAAAACACGGTATCAAGGTTGATAAACGTAAAATGGAGCTTGCTGAAGGCATCCGCACTTTAGGGCATACAAAGCTTCCAGTCAAGCTTCACCCTGAAGTCACTGCGACACTGACTGTGCATGTGAAAGAAATTAACTAATTTTAGCTGTTTCATATCTGTGAAAAATTGATAAAATAGAGATAGACGAAAAATGTGATTGGGCATGTTGTCCTTTCACTTTTTTCTTTTTTACTAGAAACATATAAATGGTATCCTCTTAGAATGGGAGGTTTTAAGATATGATAGAACAATTTCAGGATAGGATTCCCCCTCAAAATATAGAAGCCGAACAGGCTGTGCTAGGAGCCATTTTTCTTGAGCCCTCTTCATTGACCGTTACATCGGAAGTTTTGATTCCGGAGGATTTTTACAGAAGCTCTCATCAAAAAATCTTTAATGTGATGCTTAATTTGAATGACGAAGGAAAAGCTGTCGATTTGATTACGGTGACAGAGGAATTGGCTGCGACAAAAAACCTTGAAGAGGTTGGCGGAGTTTCTTATTTAAGTGAATTGGCCGGATCGGTGCCTACCGCGGCCAATATTGAATATTATGCCCGCATCGTCGAGGAGAAGTCATTGCTGCGTCGTTTGATCAGGACAGCGACCAACATCGCTCAGGAAGGCTACAGTCGCGAGGACGAGGTCGAGGAGCTGCTCGGGGAAGCAGAAAAAACGATCATGGAAGTGGCCCAGCGTAAGAATTCCGGGTCTTTTCAAAATATTAAGGATGTATTGGTTGCGACGTACGATAACATAGAAATTTTGACTACCCGTAAAGGGGATGTCACGGGAATACCGACAGGGTTTGCTGAACTGGATAGAATGACAGCAGGGTTCCAACGTAATGACCTCATCATAGTGGGTGCCCGTCCTTCGGTTGGTAAAACCGCTTTTGCATTGAATATCGCTCAAAACGTTGCGACCAAAACGGAGGAGAATGTAGCGATTTTCAGTCTTGAAATGGGTGCAGAGCAGCTCGTTATGCGTATGCTCTGTGCTGAAGGAAATATCAATGCTCAGAATTTACGGACAGGTTCCTTAACGGATGAGGATTGGCGTAAATTGACGATGGCGATGGGAAGCTTGTCGAATGCCGGCATTTATATCGATGATACGCCAGGTGTGAGGATTGGTGAAATTCGTTCGAAATGCCGTCGTTTGAAGCAGGAACATGGGCTTGGCATGATATTGATCGATTACCTGCAGTTAATTCAAGGTGATGGTCGTTCAGGCGACAACCGTCAGCAAGAGGTATCCGAGATTTCACGTTCACTTAAAGCGCTCGCTCGTGAACTTAAAGTGCCCGTCATAGCCCTTTCCCAGCTATCGCGGGGAGTGGAGCAGCGCCAGGATAAGCGTCCGATGATGTCTGATATCAGGGAATCGGGAAGTATCGAGCAAGATGCCGATATCGTCGCATTCTTATACCGTGATGATTATTATGATAAAGAATCCGAGAATAAAAATATCATTGAAATCATTATAGCGAAACAGCGTAATGGTCCAGTAGGCACGGTTTCGCTTGCATTCGTGAAAGAATATAATAAATTCGTTAACCTCGAACGCCGCTTCGATGATGATTCGATGTCTCCCGGCGCATAGGGAACTGCCTGCCATTCATGCAATGGCGGGCTGTTTTTATTTTGGAAAAAGAAAGGGACTGGTGATAATAATAAAAGAAATCAAAGGGCAGAATAAGGATTGACAATCCAAAACCAATTTTGAAAACGGAAAGAATTTTTTTCATATTTACGAACGAAGTATTTTTTGAAATGTGTAACGTTCGGATTTTGTATTGACTTCCACTTTGGATTATTGATAAAATAGGTTTGTTTGATAAGAACCGGTAAATAATCGGTATTACGTGAACCTTTGGAGGTGCTTTATTCAGATGTCATCAGTTGTAGTAGTCGGTACACAATGGGGAGACGAAGGTAAAGGTAAAATAACAGATTTTCTATCCCAGAATGCGGAAGCCATCGCTCGTTATCAAGGTGGGAATAATGCAGGGCATACAATAAAATTTAATGGCGTTACCTATAAACTGCATTTAATTCCGTCAGGGATTTTTTATAGTGATAAAATTTGTGTCATTGGAAATGGTATGGTGGTTGATCCAAAAGCTCTTGTAGAGGAGCTTGCTTATTTACATAGTCATGGAGTGAGTACGGATAATCTTCGTATCTCTAACCGTGCACATGTCATTCTTCCTTACCATATCAAATTGGATGAAGTCGAAGAAGACCGTAAAGGCGCTAATAAAATTGGAACGACAAAAAAAGGAATCGGCCCTGCTTATATGGACAAAGCTGCTCGTAACGGAATCCGCATGGCAGATCTTTTGGACCGTGAAATTTTCGAGGAAAAATTGGCTCAAAATCTTGTCGAAAAAAACCGTATGTTTGAACGCTTCTATGAAACGGAAGGTTTCAAAATCGAAGATATCATGGATGAATACTATGAGTACGGACAACAAGTGCAGAAATATGTTTGTGATACATCCGTTGTATTGAATGACGCACTTGATGAAGGAAAACGGGTATTATTCGAAGGGGCACAAGGCGTGATGCTTGATATCGATCAAGGAACATACCCATTCGTCACTTCATCTAATCCTGTTGCAGGTGGAGTTACGATCGGTTCTGGCGTAGGTCCTACAAAAATCAATCATGTGGTTGGAGTATGTAAAGCATATACAAGCCGTGTGGGCGATGGTCCTTTCCCTACAGAATTGCATGATGAAGTCGGTAACCAAATCCGTGAAGTTGGCCGTGAATATGGTACAACTACAGGCAGGCCGCGCCGTGTCGGCTGGTTTGATGCAGTTGTCGTTCGCCATGCACGCCGTGTCAGCGGGATTACCGATTTATCATTGAACTCGATTGACGTGTTATCAGGTCTTGATACGGTCAAAATTTGTGTAGCTTATGAATACAAAGGCGAAATCATTCATGAGGTTCCAGCAACATTAAAAGCGATTGGCGAATGTAAACCAGTTTATGAAGAGCTATCAGGCTGGTCAGAAGACATCACAGGATGCAAATCATTGGATGAGCTTCCAGAGAACGCTCGCCACTATGTAGAGCGCGTATCTCAATTGGTAGGCATTCCTTTGACTACTTTCTCTGTCGGTCCTGACCGTAACCAAACAAATATCGTGAGAAGCCCTTGGCGTCTAGCGTAATTGATGAAATGGAGCTGGCTTTTTAGCCGGCTCTTCTTCATTATTGGAATCAATCACTGCATTCTGATGTCACAATCGAGAGACCTGGGATATTGGAAGAATGGATTGAAACAGTAGGAAAAAGGAAAAAGATAAAAAAAAATAATTTTATTTCAAAAAAACTATTGCCTAAACTATGATAACCATGATATTATCAAAAGCGTCGTCACAATAGTACAAGCATTAACAACATCAAGCGAGTAGCTGCATTGAGACGTGAAACATCCTGAAAAGTTACATTTCATTAGAACGAGCCATTAGCTCAGTTGGTAGAGCATCTGACTTTTAATCAGAGGGTCGAAGGTTCGAATCCTTCATGGCTCACCATTTCTTTTCGCGGGTGTGGCGGAATTGGCAGACGCACCAGACTTAGGATCTGGCGCCGCAAGGCGTGGGGGTTCAAGTCCCTTCACCCGCACTGATATTTTTCTTCTTGACAACAAGTTGAAAAGGTGTTAAACTTACAAAGTCGCTTTCGCGGTCGTGGCGGAATGGCAGACGCGCTAGGTTGAGGGCCTAGTGGGGGAAACCCCGTGGAGGTTCAAATCCTCTCGGCCGCACCAATAACATCATAGAAATTAGCGCCCGTAGCTCAATTGGATAGAGCATCTGACTACGAATCAGAAGGTTGTAGGTTCGACTCCCGCCGGGCGCACCATATTTTTCGGGAAGTAGCTCAGCGTGGTAGAGCACTTGGTTTTGGACCAAGGGGTCGCCGGTTCGAATCCTGTCTTCCCGACCATTCTTTCTGGAAATACTTTAAAATTAAATGCGGGTGTAGTTTAGTGGTAAAACCTCAGCCTTCCAAGCTGATGATGAGAGTTCGATTCTCTTCACCCGCTCCATTATTGCTCTTTGAAAACTGAACAAAACAAAGCGCCAACGTTAAATTTTAAGTGAGCACACACTATCAAAAAAGCAAAA
>NZ_JAOPHO010000047.1:0-33408 GCF_033141925.1 Peribacillus sp. CSMR9 | reverse complement strand
AGGCAAAAATTCAAAGGGAATCTCAAAAAGGGGTTCGGAATTTTTTAATTCCGAACCCCTTTTGTCTACAAACTGAGGCCTGCACTTTAGCAGGCCTTTTTTTCACTTTTTATTTATCATATTGGAAATGGTCCCGAAATCCAGTTTATTCCCTTCAGATACAATGGAATGGACGATCTTATCTTCCGTTTCCTTATTGACCGGCTTATTTGCTATTTTTGAAACGCGCTTGATGACGCTTCTAACTGTTGTTTCATCTTTGAAATTGGCTCCCTGTAAAGAGTTTGCCAACTCTAATACATCTTTCATATTTACGCCCGTTTTACCTTCTATGTTTTTAAAAAAGTTATTATCCATACCTAAGCCCCTCCCTTTTCTGTACCTATCCTATGTATTAACAGAAAAATGGTGCTAGGCCCTCACAAATAAAAATAAATGGAATAGGCTTCTTCTGCCTATTCCATTTACGTTAGCAGCAGAAAGAAGCCCCTACAATGATTAATAGGATAAACAAGACGACGATTATCGCGAAAGTAGAACCGCCGCAACCATAGCCTCCGCCATAACCGCCTCCGTAGCCATAACAGCTGTTGCCACAACCGTAGCCACCGAAACCAAACATACTAAATCACCTCGCTCTCGCTAAAGCTTACTGATAACATATGTAGGTCTGGACAAATATGTATAGGCCATGTCCTAGTCCAGGCTGCCTATTTCCGTTATTTTAACCTTTTGGTCTGAAAACTAACGCCCCGATAAATCCAAAGATGATAGCTGCAGAGATACCGGAACTCGTAATTTCAAACATACCTGTCAGTACGCCAACGAGACCGTGTTTTTCCGATTCCATCATTGCCCCGTTCACGAGCGAATTCCCAAACGAAACGATTGGTATGGTTGCTCCAGCACCGGCAAAGTCAACAAGCGGTTCGTATAATTCAAACCCGCCAAGAATAGCTCCTATTACAACGAACAGGCTTAACGTATGTGCTGGTGTCAGCTTGCCAACATCGAAAAGAAGCTGGCCGACTACACATATCAAGCCACCGATGACAAAGGCCCAAAAAAACATTGCTAACATCCAAATCTCTCCTTTTTCATGATTTCATCCCATATTCAATGGCTACCGCATGGGCAATGCACGGAATGGAATCTTTTTGCTGGACGGATAGCGGTGACAATAATGCTCCTGTTGCAACAAGCAGGATTCTTTTATATTTACCAGAAATCATTTCATTTAGTATATGGCCATATAAAACCACAGCCGAACATCCAGCACCACTCCCGCCTGCCAAAGCAGGCTGATCCTTTTTAAAAATCATCAATCCGCAATCTTTGAATTTTTCCTGATTGATATCGCAGCCCTTTTGTTTTAATAAGTCAATGGCTGTCCCTCTGCCTATTTTCCCCAAATCACCAGTAATGATGTAATCATAATCATCCGGGGTCAGACCAGTATCTTTGAAATGGGCAAGAATTGTATCGACAGCGGCCGGGGCCATCGCTCCCCCCATATTGAAGGGATCTTTCAATCCCATGTCAATGACCTTTCCGATGGTGGCCGAGACGATATGGGGAAATTCCCCTTGAATGCTTCCATTAGGAGCTACCAGTGCCACCCCTGCTCCTGTTATCGTCCATTGAGCTGTCGGAGGTTTTTGCCCTCCATATTCAGTTGGATAGCGAAATTGCTTTTCAACAGCTGCATTATGGCTCGAGGCGCCTGTCAACACATAGTTAGCCCCGCCATAATTGGTAATGAAGGCAGCTAGAGCGAGACCTTCCATTGAGGTGGAACAGGCACCAAACAAGCCGAAGTATGGAATGCCGTTGGTTCTGGCTGCAAAACTTGTGGGTGTAACCTGATTGATTAAATCACCCGCCAAGAAAAATTGTACCTGCTCCTTGTCAATCTTACCTTTCTCCAGTGCAAGCTCAACCGCTTTCTCCATCAAATGGCGATGAGCCTTCTCATAAGAATCCTGTTCCATCCACAAATCATCGTATAGGATATCAAAATCACCAGCGATTTCTCCATTTGCCTCGAAGGGCCCACCTGTTACTCCAGTTTCCAAGATGACCGGTTTATTGGTGAACATCCATGTTTGTTTTCCCTTTAACATCGCTTAGCCCCCTATCATTTGATAAATCGTTTTTATCAACGCCACGACAAAGGCTGAAAATACTCCAAATAAAATAACCGATCCAGCCAATTTAAACATATTGGCTCCAACACCAAGGACAAATCCTTCAGTCCGATGTTCGATAGCCGCCGAAATGACTGCGTTACCGAACCCTGTAACAGGAACGGCACTTCCTGCCCCACCGAACTGTCCAATGCGGTCGTAAAACCCGAAGCCGGTCATTAGAAGAGCCAGAAATACCATGGTAGCAGTTGTTGGACTACCTGCTGTCTGTTCCGTAAAGTTAAAAAAGTAAATATAAAAGTAAGAAATGGCTTGTCCCACTATGCAGAAAATGCCACCTACTAAAAAGGCTTTCAAACAATTCTTCACTATCGGCCTTTTAATTTCATGCTTCCCTTGGAGCTCTTTATATGCATCCTGCTGTGGGGTAGTTTTCTCCTTGCCGCTCATAGTGCTGAACCTCCCTTTCTAAATTAATTCTTTTTGAAGTCCTTCAATCTCCTTGAACTTCCTTTTCGCCTTTTTCTCGGGAACATCTTTTTCCTTGAGTAACTCGTTCAATCTTACAGATTCCAAAAAGATTTTATAATCGCTCGAAACGATAAAATTATACTTGGGAAACTGCTTTTCAAGATTTCTAGTCACAGTTTTTTCAATTTTCTTCATATGAAAACGTTTTAAGTGCTTAACCTTATATGCGACGATAATCTTTTTGCCATTTTTCACGACGATCACATCATAGATGGCGTCTTCGTTAGCAACGGTTTCCTTGACCTTTGAGATCAGTCCCTTTTCATCCTTTTCATCCATCCCATTAATGATGTCCATCGGTTCAGGATTCGTACGTTTAATCAATGCTAAATTCTCTGTTTTTCCGTCACCCTGACTGCTGCAGGCAGTGAGCAAACACAAAACAAACATAACAAACAGCCATTTGCCCTTAAAATATCTTCCTTGTCTGAACATAGAATCACATCCTAATTTATCGTTCTATTATTATTTTCTTGTTTCACTGGTTTTTATGAATGGTAGGATTAGGAAATAAAAAAAACCTCTCCGAATTGGAAAGGTTTTTTTTTTACTTAATATCCTTTGTTCTTATTGTTACAGCCACAGTCCTTCTTGATTTTGACCGGCTGATCTTTTTTCATCGGTTTGGCATAAGCCCACGGACTCTGTTTCTTATTCAATTCATGACTCCTCCTTAATGTCTATAACTTACTATATGAGCGAAGAGACAAGTTGTTTCCAATCAAATGTCCATAATTCTGCTGATTATGACCTCAATTATCGCGCCTACTGCCGCTACTGCAAGGGTTAGAATCAGTACGTAGCCTATAAACCAATGTTGTATATAAAGGAGTACCAGTAAAAGGCTGATCCATACACCAACACACCAAAAACAGCTAAGCAGTTGCCCACCCCAGCCAAGCAGGCCCTTTTCTTTGGGCATTAAAAATATTTCCACATCTCCTTCTTCATCTTTTTCCTCTATCTCTTTAAAAAAGGGGCGGCGTATCGGTTCCATGATTTTATCGAATACGATCAAGCGTGTCAGCCTGAAAGAAGCCAAGCCTAATATTAGAAATAAGGTGAACTCATTTTCCGGGAGAAACATTCAATATTGCTCCTTCTTCTTGGATTCTCCAATTATTTTGGCATCAATAATATCCGGTAGACCTACGAAACGAATATGGTTCCCTCTTTTAATCTTTACTGATTCCCCTTTCATTCCCAACACCTGAAACTGAAGCGTTTCTCCGTTAATAACAGCCTCACATAATGGCTTTGGAAAACCTTGATGATTGGATAGTCGGGAAATGATGTCTCCAGAAGATTCCCTTTTCTCCACTTTCTTTCTTTTTTTCTTAACTGGCTTTTCGGTTTCCTGTTCTGATTGTTCAGGATTTTCCATGTGTTCAACCGGAGTTTGTTCTGGGACATATTGTTCGGTAATTTTCCTTATACCCGTAATCTCTGTTTCGATTTCCTTCATGACATCATAAACACCAAATTCGCGTTTGATCTTTTCGATTTTTTCTTCCTTATGCCCGTCTTCCTGAAGTACCGGCTCAACGTTTTCTTGCGGTGTTTCTTTTTTCGTTCGAAAATCACTTTGCATATTCCCTCGCAGATCGGAGATTTTTGCCTGATCTACATATAACAATGGTTTGGATTCCTTATCGCCATTATTCTCTGACATGAAAATCCTCCTTAATATTTCAGAATATCCACAGACTGCAGCTGTTTCATATGGTATTGAACAACCTTTTTCCCGAATTTATGCCTTATGAACAGACTGGATTCTTTCTTATGTTCCAATTTTCCAAACAGTGTGCGGTCATTGATGATGAATTTACAAACAGGCTTAGGTGCAAAGGCAGGGAGTCGGGACAATAGCTCCACCAATTCCTCGGCAGTATATGAAGTGCTGAATTTTTTTTCATCCAAATTCAAATTCCTATGTCTCTTCAGCATATTGTGTATGTTTTGTTTTCCAACAGCACAAGGCAGGTCAACTTTCTTCACGTCCATGATGCCCCTCCTTCTTTTTCACGAATAGGGTTGAAAGCAGGTTTATACTGATTCTCACAAACAGTTTAATATCTACTCTATGTATCATTTATATGAAATTCACCCTTTTTTATGCTGGAGATGTTAAATAATGACGGTAACCAATTTTGGATATGTTGGGGATTAATGAAAAAAAACTAAAGATATTGATATGTTAAAGGAGTAAATGGAGATGAAAAAAAATGGAAAGATTTCAACCGTACAACTATCTTTAATCATGATGACGGCTGTCGGCTTGAAAAATCATGTAACGATCCTCCCGCACTTACTGCCAAGTGCAAAACGGGATGGATGGATTTCCGTTTTACTTGCTTTTGTATTGATAATGATTTGGTGTTTACTTTTATTTTACATCCATAAATCCACCGGTCAGACCAACATATCTGTATGGGTGGAAACGAATATTGGTAAAGCGCCAGGCAGAATGTTATCCATTGTCATAAGTATTTGTTTCGCTTCATTAGCTGAAGTTTCGTTGAAAGAGATGGTTGTATGGACAAAAGTATCCTACTTGCCCGTAACTCCACCGATTTTTGAAATAATCCTTTTTACGGGATTTTGCTTTTTCCTTGTCTCAACAAACATCCAAACGATTGCTATTACCAATACATTCGTATTATTTGCCGTAATCCTGTTTGGTTTTTTTGTGGCAATCGCAAATATTCAATTTAAAAATTATTCACTTTTGCAACCGATTCTTGAACATGGCTGGTCTCCTGTTTTCTCTGGGATGATCTATCCTTTGTCAGGGCTTATTGAGTTGATTGTCATACTTTTCATGCAACAAAAAGTTCATGGGAAAATAAAATATAAGGTATTTGCATTGAATACCATTATCCTTACTTGGCTTATCCTTGGGCCCCTTATTGGCTCCATTACCGAATTCGGTCCGCTTGAAGCTTCAAGACAAAAGTACCCTGCATTTGAGCAATGGGGATTGGTCACTTTGGGAAGGTTCATTGAACACCTTGACTTCTTATCCATTTATCAATGGTTAACCGGGGCATTCATACGAGTCTCCTTTTTACTGTTTTTATCGCTTGAAGTCCTATCGATAAAAAAACCGCTGAACAAAACGATATTGCTCATTGTCTATTCAGTGATGCTTATCGTTTCCAATTCATTCAGTTTCAGTGATGTCATATTATATTACATTATAAAAACAATTGTCTTGCCGGTTACATTCTGGTTCTTTTTAGCGTTTTCCATCCTTTTAAGTATTTTTGTTTTATTCAGTAATCGTAAAAAAAGGAGTTCCTCATCCGATGTTCAAAAAAACGAAAAAGCAACCGTCCAACAAACAGAATAGTAAAATTGAAAAATCAGAACATCTCATAATAAAAAGCGAAAACGATATAAAAGAAATTTTTCATAATTCAGAAGATGTATTCTTCCAAAGCAGTTTATATCGTGATGAGTCTCCGATAAAAATCACATTAATTGGATGTGACGGTCTTATCGATACTGAATTGTTAAATAATCTTGTATTTGAAAGGCTATCTTTATTTTTCGAAAAGCATCCAAGAGGAGCTTTAAAAATTGATGACATAAAGGACTCCCTTCATCTTCCTCACCTTGCCGATGTAAACACAAAGGAAGAGTTGTTCGCAGATATCTATTCTGGGAAATTATTGATTTACTTTGAAGGATACAACTATCTGGTGTCTACAAATATTGCTAATCGACCGCAGCGTACTCCCGAGGAAACAACTACAGAAGTAACGATAAAAGGGCCGAGAGATAATTTCATAGAAGATTTATCCATCAATGTCGCTTTAATACGAAAGCGAATGCGAACAAACTCCTTGAGTGTGAAATATTTCGAAGTGGGAAGGCGAACATTGACTAAAGTCGCCCTTTTATATATGGATGATATCTCTGATCCTGAAATGGTTCAAACTATCACTAAAAGTATTGAAGCAATTGATATAGATGGGATATATGGAGGGAATCAATTTATGGGGTTAATTGAAGGACAGCCCTCTCTTCTCTTTCCAAGGCATGACTACACCGGTAAACCGGATTTTGCCGTGCAATGCCTTTTAAAAGGCAGACTATTAATTCTGATTGATGGTGTAGCCTACACAATGATCACACCCATCAACCTATTTATTGTGTTAAAAACATCTGAAGATCATGAGTATACGTCCATTTATGCTTCCTTCGAAAGGGCTCTTCGAATATTTGGCATTTTTATCGCTGCCCTTCTGCCAGGATTTTGGGTTGCATTAACCACCTTTCATCAGGATTAGCTCCCTCTGATTTTGTTGGCCACAGTTGTCGAGTCAAGGAGGGGATTGCCATTACCAACCGCATTGGAAGCGATAACCATGGTGTTCGTTTTTGAAGTGTTCAAAGAAGCAGGGATGCGTTTACCCACTTCAGTCGGACCGACATTAAGTGTATTGGGTGCTTTAATCATGTTTGACAAGCCCTGCCATGCTTGTAGTGATTGCTGGTTCAGCTGTCGCTACTTACACACTCGTCAATCAATCCATCAATGGCGTCATCAGTTTAATAAGGCTCCTAGCTATTATTTCTGCTTCTTTTTTAGGACTTTTCGCATTTATACTGTTAGCACTGTTTCTTTGTGCATATGTAAGTAATATCCGTATATTGGGTGTTCCTTATATGGAAGTGACCGCCAACTTAAGCTTGTCCAATATCGTTAAAACTCTTTTTCAGATACCTCCCTCTTTGGATAAAAGACGCCCTCCCATCTTTTCTACAAAAGATCCGACGAGGAAAGGCGATGATGACCAAAAATGAAAAAGATCAAAAACATACTCATCCTATTGTGTTGTATTTCTATACTGTCAGGATGCTGGGATTCGAATGAACCTGAACGTCTCATTTATGCAAACGGTTTAGGAATCGATTACAAGAACGGGAAGGTCATTGTCTACCTTCAAATCATTAACATGAGAGGGTTAGCAAAATCCGAAGCAGGCGGTGACCCCAGTTCCTTTAGCTCAGCTGATGTTGGGAAGGCGTCCGGAAGCACATTGGACGAAGCCATATTTAATTTGTATCATACGGCTGACCGGCGTGTTTACTGGGGTCACATCTCTTTTGTGATTTTTTCGGAAGAAGCCATTAAAACGGGCGGCCTTAAGTATACCGCTGATTTTTTAGACCGCTACCGCGAAACACGCTACCGAATTTTCTTTTTCATGACTAAAGACTCAATTAAAGATGCGATGCTCATAAGTCCTATCGAAAATGTTTCCGTGGCTTTTTCAAAATTAAGCGACCCAGATGATAATTATAAACAAAGCTCTTTTATCCCGCCCATTAATTTAAGAGAGATAATTATTAATATTGATGAACCTGCCCATCAAGTGGCGATTCCACAACTTAAATTAACAGAACAATGGAACAGTCAGGAAAAAAAGAAGAAGGATTTATTAATGGAAACAGTCGCTATCATCTCAGAGAATAAAATCAAAGCAATTCTCCCAAAGAAGATGTTGAATGGCGGAAGATGGTTCAATAAAGATTTTGTTCGGGACAACGTAACCATTTTCCCAGAAACTAAAAATGACGTATTTGTTGTCATTTATGATAAAAAAATAAAATTACACCATTTGTGGATAAAAACGGAAAAGTGCGTTTTGACATTAGGATGAAAGTTAAAGCTAGTGTTGAAATGTTGATAAAAGGGGCAACACGTGATCAATATGAAAAAGAAATAAAACGTGCAATCAAAAAGGAAATAAAGACAACCTATCAATATACACAAAAAAGGGATATTGACCTTTTCCGGCTTTCTGAAAAACTCTATCGGAAGGATATTAAAGCTTGGAAGAAGGTTGAAACCAACGGGAGAATTCCATTGGAGGAAGACACACTCAGGTCAATCCAAATTGATGTGGAAATTCAAGATACTGGAAAGCACAGATTAACACCGATCTTTGAAGGGCAGAGAGACAAAGGATGGGAAAACCAATAAAAAAAGGGACATAGAGGTCCCCTTTTTTATGTCATCCGATTATATGATAACCCGAATCCACATGGATATTTTCCCCGGTAACTCCGCGGGACATGTCACTTAATAAAAATACCGCCGTATCCCCTACTTCTTCCGGAGTCGTTGTACGACGGAGCGGTGCTTCTTCTTCAATCTTCTTCAAGATTGTATTGAAGTCCCGGATACCTTTAGCGGATAACGTACGGATTGGACCGGCTGAGATTGCATTCACTCGAATGTTATCTTTACCAAGATCATTTGATAGGTAACGGACATTGGCTTCAAGTGACGCCTTAGCCACTCCCATTACATTATAATTTGGCATGACACGTTCACCGCCAAGATACGTCATCGTGACAATGCTGCCACCTTCCGGCATGATTTCTTTCGCAGCTTTAGCTACAGCGGTTAAAGAGAAAGAACTGATATTATGGGCAAGCAAGAACCCTTCACGGCTCGTGTTGAGGAACTCTCCGTCAAGTTCCTCCTTGTTGGCAAATGCGATACTGTGTGCCACGCCATGAATGATACCTGTTTCTTCCTTAATCGTCGCAAAACATTTTTCAATGCTTTCATCCTTCGTTACATCACATTGTATAATGGCGGAAGGCTTCCCTTCCAATGTAGAAGATAGTTCCCTAACGCTTTTTTCTGTACGATCTTTTCCGTAGGTGAATATCAGCTTTGCACCTGCCTTATGTAAGGAACGGGCAACTCCCCATGCAATACTTCTTTTATTCGCTACACCCATTATGACAAACGTTTTTCCCTTTAATGAAAAAGTCATCGTATGTGACCTCCTAATTTTAATACAAGTTATTAGTACCTGCTACTAATGACAGTATACCAAATTTCCTCTGATAAAAACACCGTTTTCTGAAGTCCCTTTGGAATATCGCTTCCCCAAAAGGCCTGCTTTAACTTATAGTAAATAACCCATGAATAATGTAGCTAATCCAAAATAAATCAGAACACTGATAATGTCATTGATAGTTGTAATGAATGGTCCTGAGGCTACCGCCGGGTCAATCTTCATTTTATGCATGAGGAGCGGTACAAGCGATCCCGCGAGTGTGGCAACTATTAAAGTAATGAAAATCGATATTCCAACCAATAAACCCAGCATTAGATCACCTTGCCAAATATATACAATAAAAATGATGGCTGTTCCACATGTCAGGCCAGTGATGAGGCCAGTCCCCGCCTCCCGTATGACGAGCTTCCACTTGCTTGCCTGCTCCAATTCACCTGTTGCAATTCCCCGTACCGCCACGGCCAATGCTTGTGTTCCTGTATTGCCAGCCATGCCGCCAATCAATGGAATAAATACAGCAAGGATCGCTTTTTGGCTAAGTGTCTCCTCGAAACGACCAATAAGGCTAGCGGTCAATAAGCCTAAGAACAAGAGAATGATCAACCATGGCAACCGTTTTTTTGCAGCAGAAAAGGGACTCTTATCAACATGATCGAGATCTGGTACACCCGCTAATTTAGAATAATCATCGGATGCCTCTTCATCCATGACATCAATGATATCATCAACTGTAATGATCCCTAACAAATGGTTTTGAAAATCGACGACTGGCACGGCAAGGAAATTATAGTCCCTTATTTTACGCGCAACCTCTTCCTGGTCTTCAGATACAGGTACGGATACTACCCGGTCATCCATTAGATCACCAATTAAAGCATCTTCATCAGCTATGATCAATGTCCTGAGCGATAAGACACCAAGAAGCTTCTTATCCTGATCGGTAACGAACACATAATATATCGTCTCCGCTTGCGGAGCTTCCCTTTTTAAGATCTGCATGGCTGATCGAGCCGTCTCGTTTGCTTCAATGGCGATGAACTCTGTCGTCATGATGCTTCCCGCTGTATACTCTTCATAGTTTAGAAGCTCTTGGATTTCACTTGCCGCTTCATCATCCATGATGGTCAAATAGCTGACGGCCTGCTCATCATTGATTTCATTTAGGACGTCAGCCGCGTCATCTGCATACATATGGGAAAGCATATCAGCTACGTAAGAAGGATTCATTTCAGCCAGCAGGCTTTCGAAATCCTCTTTATCTATTTCTATATTTTCAAAAAGGCCAGCCATTTCTTCCGGTGACAAATATCTATATACGACGGATCTGAATTCATCTGACAAGCTTGTATAAAATTGGGCCTGATCATATGGATGCATTTCAAGGAACTCCGTACGGAACTGATCCAGATTTTCCGTTTTAAGCGCTTCAAGCAAAAGCCCGTTATTCATTTGAACACGTTCCCTTTCCTTCATCTCCTCCATAACCTGCACCTCCTAAAACATATTTTTTCATTTCCTCGTTTATATTTTATTTTTTTAAATAATACTATACTAATACCATAAACATATACAAAACAAACAAAGGGTGTGTCAAATGAACATCGATATCATAGGGGACATTCATGGATGTTTCGCCGAATTCAAGCAACTGACGGAAAAAATGGGCTATACATGGGATACTGGGATTCCTGTCCATCCCTCTGGAAGGGTTCTCGGCTTTGTAGGGGATTTAACCGATCGCGGCCCTAATTCCCTTCAAGTAATCGAGGTTGTCCATGAATTAGTCATTAACCAAAATATTGCAAGGTATGCCCCAGGAAACCATTGCAATAAATTGTATCGTTATTTTTCAGGCAATAAAGTTCAAATATCACATGGTTTAGAGACTACAGTAGCTGAATATGAATCCCTAAACATTCGGGAGCAGAAGAAAATCCGAAAAAAATTCATGGATCTGTATGAACGTTCCCCACTATATCAACTTATTGATGATGGACGACTGATCATTGCCCATGCGGGAATTCGCAGTGATTATATTGGCCAATATAGCAGTAAGGTAAAAACCTTTGTCCTCTACGGTGATATCAATGGCTCCAAACATCCAGATGGGTCCCCGGTCAGGAAGGACTGGGCTCAATCCTACAAAGGGGAAAAATGGATCGTGTATGGTCATACACCAGTCCCTGAAGCAAGACGAGTCAATCATACTTACAATATTGATACAGGCTGCGTCTTCGGTGGAAAACTAACAGCTGTCCGTTATCCTGAAATGGATCTTCAAGAGGTGCCTTCAACCATGCCATATATAGCGGAAAAATTCAGGACATCTTTTGATTAACCAAAAAAACTCGCCATCTTGGTGAGTTTTTTTGCGTCTATGGATTTTTGCTTAATCTTGTTTTCGGCTTGATGCGGGCCGGTTATAAAATCAGGAATCCCAGCCTATACTTCCCTCGAGCAATCGGGTCATATCTTCAGGTAGCTCTTCTTGAAACAACATCATCTTCTTTGTGAAAGGATGTAAAAATTTCAATTCAAAACAATGAAGGGCCTGGCGAGAGATATCCCTCCTGCTCCCTCCATATAAATCATCACCAGCCAATGGATGACCAATATGGGCCATATGGACCCTTATTTGATGTGTCCTCCCTGTTTGGAGTTCCAAATTGAGGAATGTGTGCGACCCAGTGTGTGCCAATACCTTAAATAGAGTACAGGCATACCGGCCATCGTCCCTGACTTCCCGTTCAATGATGCTGGTCGACTTTCTGCCAATTGGCGCAACTATCTCCCCTTCAGGTCCATCTACGAGTCCTTCGGCTATGGCTTGGTATCTCCGTTTAACCTTTCCTGATTTTTGTTGTTCACTTAAAAGGTGATGGATATGCCGATGCTTGGCAATTAAAACCAACCCCGATGTGTCGCGGTCAAGCCTTGTAACAATATGGATCGTTGCCTGTATTCCCTTCTTCTTATAATATCCCGCCAAGCCATTGGCCAGACTGCCGTTGGGATGCTCCCGGGAAGGAATGGTATTCATGGAAGAAGGCTTGGCCACCACCAATACAAATTCATCTTCATACCTGACATTTAGGGGGATGGGTTCTGGCAAAAGGCCTTCACTTGCCTTCTCCGGCGGAAATATGACGGTGATGATGTCGCCGGTTTCAATCCGTTCCCTTACGGTTACTTCTTCGCCGTTCAACTGGATATATCCACCTTTAAACTTAATATCCGTTAATGCTCGTTTTGAAATATCGCATTTGCTGAGAAACTCTCGCAATAATGAGCCAGAATCCTCTTCAAAAACCGACCAGGTCAAAGAAAAGTTTTGATTTGACATGAGGTGAGTCTATCTCCTTAATTAGCAATAAATGAATCATGCACTCTTTTCCAGAAAGGAAAAGGGCGGAATCTGGCAAATCGGATCTTTTCATCTGCAACTCGGCACTGTATCGACTTGACGTCTTCTTGAAGCAGGGTCAAATGATCGATCGTAATTTGAAAATTGACAGCATTGACAGGCCGGAACATACATGTATGATGTGCCGGCAGCAGCAGAGGAGATCCGACCGTCCTAAACACCCGGTTATTAATGGATGCCAATTCGGTAATCTGAATGGCATCGATTGATGGATGGACGATGGCTCCACCAAGCGCCTTATTATAAGCCGTACTTCCAGATGGCGTCGCAATGCATAGACCATCTCCGCGGAACGTCTCAAAATGCTGGCCGCGTATCTCAACATCCATGACAAGCGTCCCTTCAACACTTTTGACTGTCGATTCATTCAAAGCCAAAAATCTGGTTTCGCGTCCTCCATGCTGATAACGGACGATTGTTTCGAGCAGTGGATACTCCACCACTTGAAATGGGGTTTTTGCTAAAGCAATCACTAATTTTTCAATTTCATCAGGGGTCCAATCTGCATAAAAACCAAGATGTCCTGTATGTACACCAACAAAGGCGGTTTTGTCCAATCTATTACTATAACGGTGAAATGCATATAATAATGTGCCATCACCACCGACAGAAATGACAATATCCGGCTGATCTTCGTCATATTCCAAATGAAAGTCCTGAAGATACGTTCGCATCCTTTGCATTAAAGTATTCGATTTCGCATCTCCTTTTGACGTAATCGCAAATTTCATGTAATCCCACCTTACAATTTAGATTTCTTTTTGTTCATTTATACGTTTAAGAATCTTTCTTCCTGGAAAAAAGACGCTGTGCTTCCTGGATTTCCGTACGGATTTGCGACATCTCTGCATCAAGCAGGAAGGCGGCTTCAGCTGCGCGTTTTAGCCGCAGTTGAATATCTTCCGGAAAAATGCCTTTATATTTATAATTTAAAGAATGTTCAATCGTAGCCCAAAAATTCATCGCAAGTGTCCTGATTTGAATTTCGGCAAGTATATTTTTTTCGCCATGGATCGTCTGGACCGGGTAGCGGATGACAACATGATAAGAACGGTAGCCGCTTGCTTTTTTATGGGAAATATAATTCCTCTCCTCGACTATCTCAAAGTCATTGCGACCTCGTAAAAGTTCAACTACCTGTTCGATATCATCCACGAACTGGCACATCATGCGAAGTCCTGCAATATCCTGAATTTCGGTTCCCAATTTATCAATGGCAATATCCTTCTGACTCGCCTTATCCAAAATACTGACAATCGGCTTTACCCTGCCTGTTACAAATTCGATCGGTGAGTGAATATTCTCTCTCTCAAACTGTTTCCTTAATCCCTTTAGCTTAACCTTTAATTCTTCGACAGCCTGAGTATAAGGCGCCAAGAAATCGTCCCAACTCTCCATTGCCACACCACCTATATCTATCTAAAAAGCGTCTGTTCAACTCTGGTATGGGCAGAACGCTCTCCTTATCCAGCAGTCCTATGACATACTGCCAATTCACCACTGGATCCTATTGAATCTTTCTCTAAAAACAAAAAGTATGTATTAATTTCTCTATAAACGGTAATCCACTTCCCGTGTTCAACGTTTTTATTTTATCATATCCTGCAATTGATTCCTAAATATTCAAGTACAATAGCAAAAAATTATTGTATTCAATTTGACAGCTTGAATGGTTCTTATATGATTAACCTAAGATATTTAGTCAGGAAGGAAGGGACACATGAGCCAGCATATTGAAATTGAGTTTAAAAACCTTTTGAAAGAAAACGAATTTCGACAACTGATCCATTATTTTCATATCGGGACATCGAACTTTAAATCACAGAAAAATCATTACTTCGATACATTCGAATTCCATTTGAAAAATCTGGACTCTGCGCTTAGGATCCGGGAGAAAAACGGCTGTTACGAGCTAACTTTAAAACAGCCTGCTACAGAAGGATTATTGGAAACGAATCAAGATATCTCTAAAGAAACCGCTTATGCGTTTCTGAATCAAAACACTTTCCCTGAAGGGGAGATCCAACAGCTTATCATTGAATGCGGAGTTAATCCAAAGGATTTTACCTGTTTTGGGACATTAAAGACTGACCGTTATGAATTCCCTTACAAGGAGGGTTTACTTGTTTTAGATCATAGTTCATATGTGAATCAGGAAGATTTCGAGCTTGAATATGAAGTGACGGATGCAAAAGCCGGTAAAGAAAATTTCCTGACTCTCCTTGAAACCCTTCAAATTCCGGAAAGAGAAACCGAAAATAAAGTTAAGAGGTTTTATCGCGCCAAATTCCAGGAATAATCCTGTTTTTTAACCATATTCGGAGGTGGGAAATTTGATAATCCAAGATTTCAAGACTTTTATGGAATTGCAGGCAATCCAGCAATTCACAAATGGAAACATCCCTAAAACTGTTTCATCTCGATCCGTTTTCCAGGACATGCTGTCGGAACTGGTTTCGGGTGATGCTCTTGAAGGCACTTCCCAGACATTGGGTTCCTTATTATCCAATGTGGAAACGGAAACGAAGTCCTTTCTTCAATCCAGAAGGCTGACATCCAATAACCAGATAGCTGCTGCCCATACTAACGATGAGACTCGCGAAGCCGTCACAAATTACGATCAAATCATCAGCCAGGCGGCCAGCTTGTATAATCTCCCGGAAAAACTGATTAAGTCGGTCATTAAACAAGAATCGAACTTTAACCCTGAAGCAACCAGTTATGCTGGTGCAACTGGCCTTATGCAGTTAATGCCCGCAACTGCAAGGAGCATGGGAGTTGATGATGCAACCGACCCAGAACAAAACATCATGGGCGGGAGTAAATATTTAAGTCAAATGATGGCCCGTTATGACCGGGACATCCAGGTTGCCCTTGCTGCTTATAATGCCGGACCAGGAAACGTAGATAAATATAATGGAATTCCGCCCTTTAAAGAAACTCAGAATTATGTCCAAAAAGTATATGGCACATTTTCAAGCTAATGAAAGCTGACCCTGATATTTTTGATGGGTCAGTTTTTTTCATATGTGTACATTTATTTCTTATCCAAAACCGCACAAAAGTTTAAGTCCCCAAAAGCGGTCTTTTCCGTTCATTCCCCTGTGTCATACTACAGATGTAAAATTTTCTTCAAGCTATATATTTGTTATATCAGTACGTCATTGATAAAATATGTATAAACATCAACCATCTTTCAATAAAAGGAGTAATCAACATGATGCAAGGGAACCCTACACCATATGAATTAATTGGAGAAGGGCAATTACACAGGTTAATTGATGTGTTTTACTCCAACGTTAGTCAACACCCGGATCTACTGCCGATTTTCCCTGACGATTTAACAGAAACGGTCCGTAAACAAAAACAATTTATGACTCAATATTTAGGTGGTCCCTCTTTATATACTGAAGAACATGGCCATCCTATGTTGCGGGCTCGACATATACCTTTTGAAATTACGCCAGAACGAGCGAAGGCATGGCTCTCATGCATGTATCAAGCTATGGACGAAGTGGGCCTTGAAGGTGAAATAAGAGAGTTTTTCTATCACCGCCTTTTTTTGACGGCACAGCATATGATCAATACATCCGGTACTGATGGGAAAGGAGAAGACAGTTGAGCGCACATAAACCAGTTTTCAATATTTCCGATTGGATCAAGACGCAGCATTGCTATGATATAGGAAAAAAGCCAATTGAAATTTATGTTTTTGTTGATCCGCTTTGTCCCGAATGCTGGGGCTTAGAACCAATTATTAGAAAATTACAGATAGAATATGGCCAATTATTCAGTTTACGCCATGTTTTAAGCGGTAAAATCGATTCTCTTAATATGGGGAAAAATAAAAATTATGAAAACCTTGCTCATGTTTGGGAAAAGACAGCCAGCCGCTCGGGAATGTCCTGTGATGGTAGCCTTTGGTCTGAAAACCCAATCTCTTCTCCATATACAGCTTCCATCGCAATAAAAGCAGCGGAATTGCAGGGCCGTAAATTGGCCATTCGCTTTTTAAGGCAGCTTCAAGAATATGTATTCATTGGGAAAAAGGATATATCCAATATCGAGGTCTTGACCGAGTGTGCCAAAACGGTTGAACTGGATGTGGAGGAATTCCTTGATGACATCAATTCTTCCAGTGCAGCCAAAGGTTTTCAATGTGACTTGAAAATAACCAGCGAAATGGAAGTGACTGAAATACCTTCCCTTGTCTTTTTCAATCAAAATATTGAAGAAGAGGGAATAAAGGTTTCGGGTGTCTATTCTTACGAGGTATATGTTCAAATTTTAGAAGATATGCTTAATGGTCTTCCCGCCCCTGCAAAACCACCCTCTATCGAAGAGTTTTTAAGCTGTTTCAAACTGGTGGCCACCAAGGAAATCGAAACGGTTTATAATATGAATAAGAATAACGTCGAGTTGGAAATGAAGAAACTTGTTTTAAAACAGTTGGCAGAAAAAATTCCGGCTAAATACGGGACGTTTTGGAGATATACAAAGAAGCAGTAATGATTTTGACTGCTTCTTTGCTATTCAAAAAAAAGGGAAAAACCATGCAAATCAAATGATTGCATGGTTTTTATTATAAGAAATAAGGGGATGGGAGAAATTTTTTTCACGATCAAACAAAGGGGTAAATGTTTATTTGTGATTTATTTCACAATAAATAATATAACAGATAATCCATTTATGTTTCAACTATATGTATTACTTTTCACAAATTGTTCATAATATATACTTTATCCCTTAGGTGTATTGTAAAATAAGAGCGTCTTTTTAATTTAAAGGTTTATTGCTATCTTCTTTCTGATTGATTTCTGATATGTAAGGATATACATTAAATTGTGAAAAACATCACATTTTAATGCATATCCTTTTCTAACATTTGTCACTTTTTTTTACAACTGGCCTCATTTCACTTCAACAACATGAAAAAACCCCAGCAAATCGCGAAATTTGTTGGGGTTTTCATCTATTTATACGAAAAAGGGGATGGGAGAAATTTCACGACGAACAAACAAAGGGGTATATGTTTGGGATGTGATAACTTCTTATCTGTACTATATCAGATTATACACATTAATTGCAAGAACTTTGTGCGCATTTTCACATTATTGTCATATTCTTAGAATACTGCTTATTCTAAAACATAAAATCTAATAAAGGAGCAGATGACCATATACTGCTGTCAGGTTGGAGGTGACCAAATTGAAAGGCTTTATTCTACTCATACTCTTAATAGGGTCGCTATTCGTCCAGCTACTCGGTATCATGCACCTCATTCCTCTGTATTTCACCTCCCCAATTTTATTTTTTGTTTTCTTCATTATTCTTCACAGCTTAAATCAAAGAAATCGTTTTAAAGGATTATAACGGATATTCATATAAGAGAAAAAGGGACCAAAACTGAAGTAAACCCAAAAAGTTAGACATTTATTTAATTAGGCAGTCTTGAGGGGCAAGAACCCGGTAATCTACCGGGTTCTTGAACTAAGGCTCTCAACTAAATATGCATTCTCTGGACATCAACGTTCATTTCAGCCTGTAAACCCTCTAATGAATCCTTCTACTGGTATTTTCTTCGTTTCTTTTTTCATGGATGGACGCCCCTTTTTATTCGGTTCAAGATCGTCAACCCCGTTCTCCTCAAATTGCTTTAGCCACTTATCCATAGTATAGGGAGAAGCAATATTATACACAGCAGCCACTTGGGTATTAGTCACTCCAAAATCGTTCATATAGTTTTACTACATCTATCTTCATATCATAATTGGTATTAAATTGGTTGGCGACAGATCTAAATGAGTCAACTCCTTCTAAATAAGCAAGGACAGCTTTTAATTATAACTCTAAAGAATATTTTGTCATAAAAAATAGCACCCCAATTGTTAGATGGTGTCTAACAATTGGGGTGCAGTTCAGCCGCTCGGGTCCCTTTCGAATCCTATTTATTCAAAAGCTCTTCCAACTCATTTAATTTCTCTTCGAATACATTCATGGCTTCTTGTACAGGCTCGGCTTTTGTCATATCGACCCCTGCCTTTTTTAGTACTTCAATCGGATAATCAGAACTTCCTGATTTCAGGAACTCCAGATACCTTTTGACAGCGGGCTCTCCTTCTTCAAGGATTTGCTTGCTTAATGCTGTTGCTGCACTTATTCCAGTCGCATATTGATAAACATAGTAATTATAGTAGAAATGTGGAATACGTGCCCATTCCAAACCGATTTCTTCATCAATTGTCACATTCTCACCAAAGTATTTCTTGTTCAGCTCATAATATTCCTTAGTTAACATATCGGCTGTCAACGCTTTCCCATTTTGAGCTTTTAAATGTATGGAATGTTCAAACTCCGCAAACATTGTTTGGCGGAACAATGTTCCACGGAAACCTTCTAGATAATGATTCAATAAATAGATGCGCTTCTTTTCATCATCGATTGTATTTAGTAAGTAATCATTCAGCAGGTTTTCATTACAAGTCGAGGCAACTTCCGCTACGAATATAGAATAATTACCGTATGGGTAAGGCTGATATTTACGCGTATAGTAGCTATGGACCGAATGCCCGAACTCATGAACGAGCGTGAATAAGTTATTGACGTTATTTTGCCAGTTCATTAAAATATAAGGATTCGTCCCGTATGTACCAGAAGAATAGGCACCGCTTCGTTTCCCTTTGTTTTCATGCACATCGACCCAACGGTTTTCAAATCCCTCTTTCAAAACATTCAAATAGTCCTCCCCAAGCGGAGCAAGCCCCTTTAGGACATAATCTTTGGCCTCCTCATATGTCACTTCCATCTTCACTTCTTTAACAAGCGGAGTGAATAGATCATACATATGAAGTTCTTCCAATCCTAGTACTTTTTTACGTAAATCAAGATAACGGTGCAGTAACGGCAAGCTGTCATTGACTGTTTTAACGAGATTATCGTATACTGTCTCCGGAATGTTATTGCTACTTAACGCCGCTTGGCGTGCTGAATCATATTTTCGGACTGTGGCATTGAAATTATGGTTTTTCACCTCACCTGACAGGGTTGAAGCAAATGTATTACGGAACTCACCATACTTGCTGTATACCCCTTTAAATGCCTCCTCACGTACACGGCGATCTTCACTCTCAAGAAAACTGATATACCTTCCATGAGTTATTTCCACTTCATTTCCCTCTTCATCCTTGATGGTCGGGAATTTCAAATCAGCATTGTTAAGCATACCGAAAGTATTGCCTGATGCATCGAGTACTTCTGAAGCTTGTGCCAATAATTCTTCCTGCTCGGCAGATAGGATATGGGGTCTCTGAAGATTGATTTCCTCTAATGAATGTTTATATAATTTCAATTCTTCTTTTTCTTCCAAAAACCCTTCCACTTTGCTTTCATCAATACTCAATAGCTCAGGAACCATATATGAAAACGCAGCCGCTGCCTGGGCGTATAAAGCTTTTGCCCGATCTTCCATCCCTTGATAAAAAGGATTGGTTGTATCTTGGTCATTGCGCATATGTGAATAAGAATAAACTTTCCCTAGCTTCTCAAATACTTCATCTTGGAGTTGAAGAGCCGAAAATAACTTTTCTGCGCTTTCGCCCAAAGTCCCTTTATGTCCCTCCGCTTTCTTGAGATCTTCTTTTACTGCTTTGAAAGCAGCTTCCCAATCTTCTTCGGTGGCGAAGATATCTTCCAGTCTCCAAGTATCTTCCGCAGCTATTTCACTTCTTGAGGGTAATGCATTCACTTTTGTTTCTTGTGCCATTAAAATTCCTCTCCATTCTATAGAAAACTCGCCATTCAGCTAACAATCACCAAACCGGACCAATGCTTCAAACAGCTTCATGCTTCCTTAAAGATTTTAAATCCTCGTTCCTATTACTATTTCTCCATTAACAAAAATAATCCTGCCAATTCATCTGAATTCAAGATAAATAGAGATGTTATCCCCGATTATACTGGATATTCCCCTTTTCCATCATCAATTTATGCTTATCATAGAAATTTTTTTCCATCATTTGACCGTGGTCACTGGTGAAGGGAATGGAAAATGCCTTTTCAACTTTAAATACCCCCTCTTCCTCCTTTGAAATGTAACCCAATTTCTCTAATAGCTTGATATATTGATCTAAAGGATATTCCACGGGTTTTTCATGAAGCAATGGTAACGGTCTGAACTTTATTTCCCCCTTTTTTGAACGCTTCTTAAAAAAGTGGATAATATCAGCCATAGAAATCTTTTCCCCAGGTTTTTTCTCTTGAAACACATCCATGTAAAACCATGCCTGCCATTCAATCGGGGAAGTTTCGATCAACAGCATCCCTCTGACAGGAACACCCACTTCAATGGGAATTGCCGCAGGTGTAATATGATGTAAATAGAGCCCTTCGAAAAAAGGATCGCTTCTCCGTGCAGTTTTCACACGATGAAGGGTCCAGTCTTTTCGTTTGTTTCTCCACGCAGGCAGAAAAGGGAAATGGAAGCAGTTTTGGGGCAATGCCCGACTAGGGGGTAGGAGCGTTAAAGACGCAGTCGTCAATTCGGCAAAGACGGTTCTAGGGGTAAAAGGAGTGAGGTTCTTCAATACTGATAAATGATTAGTTTCCGGACAATACATCCAAAGAAACGGATGGTGGCAACTGCCGGTGACGAAGAGCCATTGGAATCCGGATAAACTGAATTCATACATGCTTTTCCTTTTTAGGTGTTTTGCAGCGAGGACCCAAATTGGTATGATGCCTACGCTTTGATAGGCTCTTGTCCGTTCAATGAATTCAATCTCCGGAATAACTGAGCATTGAAATTCTATTGCATAGCGATTACCTCCTATCGTAGCTAAGATATCAGCCCTTTTCTTGATTTCGGGCAGGTAGGCTTCTAAATCCACTTGATAACCGTGTGATGAAAACCACTGAAACAATTTTCTTTTTCCCATTAAATGATAGCCGGATTCCGGTTCTGAAGAAGCACGGCATGAAGAATTAGTTTTATGGGCGAAATGCGGGACCCTGACGTTTCCTGCTTTAATGGACATTTCCATCTTGCAGCATGGACAATAATAATCTGTTGACTTTCTCCATTCAGCAAGCAAGTTTGCCGGTATCTTTTCAGGAAGGGTAATCCAAGTCCCATCACTCTTTATCGCAGTTAACATACATCTCCTCCTCACCCCCACTACATTCGCTTGCATAGCAATGGATTCCTTTTAATTTTCAAAAAAAAAATGCCTGATCGGCATAAAGGAAAAGTAATATCTAAAGAAGGGGGGAAAGCAATCGGCAAGTGGATTCCAACACTTTCAATCCGAAATTCCGTTTGGAAAACGCATTGATTTCCACTTCTTGGGATACCTTTATATCTTCCAAAAAATCATTTACCAGCTGTTGTGTACTTTCCGTCCGGTAAAGGAAGGCATTGACTTCGAAATTCAAGTGAAAGCTTCTCATATCCATATTGGTTGTCCCAATTGAGGCCATTTGGTCATCAACGATGATGATTTTACTATGCATGAAGCCTTCATTATATTGGAATATACGAACTCCAGAAGTAAGCAATTCGGGAAAATAGGTTCTCGAAGCATGAAATACAATTCGCTTATCTGGGTTCTTTGGGACGAGCAGCCTGACATCCAAACCACTTAAAGCAGCTACCTTCAATGCTTGAAGGATATCGTCGTCAGGAACAAAATAGGGAGATGCAATCCAGACAGACTTTTCTGCTGAGGTAATCATCTTAAAAAAAATGCTCTTAATGATCGTCCACTCACTATCCGGCCCTCCGCCAATCAATTGAACTCCGCCATGCCCATCATGGATCGGCATTCCGGTCAGGAGGTATTCATCCGTTAAAAAGCTATTATTGGTGCTATAATACCAATCCTGCAGAAATATGAGCTGTAAAGTCCTGACCGCTTCCCCCTTTACGAGAAGATGCGTATCACGCCAAGAACCGAATTTCGGATCATGTCCCAGATATTCATCCCCAATATTGAGGCCACCCATGAAACCGACAGAGCCATCTATCACAATTATTTTACGGTGGTTACGAAAGTTGAATTTATTATTTAATAAAGGGAGCTGCAACGGACCAAAGGTGACCATTTCGACTCCAGCATTCTTCAGTTCATCGATATAGGAGCGAGCTAGCTTCCAAGAACCAACCGCATCATAGAGAAAACGGACCACTACCCCTTCTTTTACTTTTTGTATCAAGACATCTTTTAGAACACCGCCAATGCGGTCATCCCTAACTATATAATATTCTAAATGAATATGATGTCTGGCTTTTTTTAATTCTTCGATGATATTAGAAAAAGTCTCCTTACCATTCCTTAAAATCCGGGTTTCGGTCGTAAATGAAATAGGACTATTCCCTAGCCTATTTGCAAGCTTGAATAACTGCTGTGAGTTTTCTCCCATTTCCTTAATTCGATCATTATATTCCGCTTCTCCGCTTATTTTCACGAAACTTTGCTTATCCAAAAAGTACTTCTTGCGAAATATCCTCTCTTTCCGATAATTACGGCCAAACAAAAAGTAAAAAATGAAACCGATGAATGGGAAAGCGCCAAACATAAGAAGCCATGTTATGGTCTGGATGGGATCCCGATTTTCAAGGAAAATGGCGGATCCAATTATCACCAAGAACAGGGTCATTATAAGACTGGAGTAAAATTCCAGCCTACCATCGATTTCATTTATCAGAAAATACCAAGGGCCGACCAACAAGAGAATTAGCAGACTTATGCCAACTATATTCTTCACCTGGACTACCTCCAATTAACAAACACAGGCACATTTAAAAACCTCCCTGCCTAAGGTAAAAACTTTTATTCTTGGACGAAAAGGCCGATTTCTACTGAAATCGGCCTCAACAGTCTATGCGAAATATTTATCGACCGTTGTGAATACATCATTTTCGATGACTATTTTCCCGTACTCTTCAAGCATGTGCACCGTTATTGGTGACTCCTGACTATACTCCAATAAGAGGCTTAACACATTATCGATTTCTTCCTCGTCTATTTCCGCCTCGGAAAACTCGATATAAAGATAATATTTATTTTGATAAACATAAAGTTTTGTCGTCCAGTCATCCAAGCCATGACGCTTGCTTAATGAAATGACATCTTCAAAATCCTCGAATGTCGTGATGAATTCAATCATACCATCTTCGAATGTTATACCGCTTTCTTCATCCTTACCATGAAAATGTTGATCAAGAAGGGTATCCATCTTATCTGATACATTCAATTCCTTAAACTTATCATCTGAAAGAGGCAGCTCGAGTTTCTGACCATCTTTGGCAAGCTGGGCTTTTGTGACCAAAACCTCCAAGCCTTTTTCAAGGGCTTGAACTTGAATCCATAAAGGTCCTTCAATCATGAATTCTTCTTCTTGATGCACTTCATCCATCATTTCCCAAAAAAGTTCCTCACTTCTCTCACGACTGTACCAAATCTCTTCGCGATCGAAGCCTCTTTCCTCAATATCTATATAGGAAATATAAAATTTAACTGTATCGTCATTAATGCGTTCGATTTCCATGATTCCCCTCTCCCTTCCTTTCTCATTTTGAAGGGATAATAACCCCCAAGCGAAAATTGCTCTTAAAAGCTCTTTACCCGTAAGTGAATACTGTAAATCATGATAGTCATTAAAACATACTATTTTACATCATTTTATGACAAAACCTTGAAGAAGGGAAATAAAAAACATTACTTATCTAAAAAACAATTGTTTGCCTAATATTCCATTCATTCTATAAAATAATTCATCCGTATGCAACTATCACAATGCATGCTTTAATTTTAATCTTACCGCCGTTTATGCCTTATTATATACATGCGATGGTTAATTGCATTCTTATTTTATCTTTAAATGATGACCGGCTATAGGGACTTGCTTGAGATGCCAAACATCCCTGTCGCCCATGGATCTAAAATTGGACGAAAAATCGGTTTTGTATAAAGAAAAAGCCCTGCACAATTCCTGGCAGAGCTTGAAAGACATTATTAGTTGACCATACGTTGCGCTTCCCGTAACTGGAAGGTTCGGACTTTACGTGGTAAAAAGCGTCTTATCTCATCTTCGTTATAACCTACTTGAAGCCGTTTCTCGTCAAGGATAATTGGACGTCTCAACAATCCCGGGTTTTCCTTGATCAATTTATATAATTCTTGAAGAGGCAGGCTCTCTAAATTTACGTTTAACTTTTGGAAAGTTTTAGACCGTGTTGAAATGATTTCATCGGTTCCATCTTCTGTCATTCGAAGAATTTCTTTAATTTCATCAATTGACAACGGTTCAGAAAAAATGTTTCTTTCTTTATATCCAATCTCATGTTCCTCTAACCATGCTTTTGCTTTTCTGCATGAAGTACAACTAGGTGATGTATATAATGTTACCATGTTTACTCACACTCCCTAAATATAGAATCGGTGATCTATGAGGGGAAATCTACTATTAGTATTCATAAGTACCACTCTAATTTGAAATAATTTTAAATAAGTATTTCATATTCTTTATTATACACTAATTCATTTAAAATGAATACCCTTTTTGATATTTGAAAAAATCCTTTTAAACTTCTTGTTTAGCCTGTACTATAGCTATTTCGTTTTTTTATGTAATACATTGAAATCACTTTTTCTAATTGAAAATACCTACCTACCATTCTCATTTAACTCTCAATTCAACCCTCATGATTTTTTCAATTTGCTCGTTACTTTTATTTACCCCCAATCCTTGTCAATAAACAAGATCATGTTAATATATTTTCTTTAATAAAAAGCAAATTCCTCCTTTTACAAGAAAAACCATTCTTTTAGCACATATAATACCAAAAGTGAAAAAGGAAATTCAAAAGAATCGGCAAGTAGGGAACAATCTACCATCCAGAAGTTATAGATATTCATTTTCCTTCAATGTACAGGTGAACAACCGGCACTTTCATACTGTAGCATATTCGAAAAAAAGCCAGTTTCCTCTGTTTTTTTCTTTAAAAAAGGTTCCAGTTGATTTCAGAAATTCGCTCCTGCCGACTGTCTGCCAAGCCTCATCAAAGCAAGCATCTGCGGGGTCTCGGCAAGCCAGTTATTCGACAGGAGTGTCGCAAATTTCAAGCGCAAAAATACATGAAGGATAACCAAGTCTTGTTTTAAAATTACGGTTCGGGGTGAGACACTTTCGAACTTATCGACAAAATGAAAGGGCCGCAAAACCGGCCCTCTTTCTCAGACTTCCATCTCTTTAAAAATATCCGTTTCCTGACCAGCATTCAAGCTTAGTACATCCTCTACATCCTGATAAGACTTTCCATAAAGGTCGTCATCTTTGTAGGTATGGATTTCAGAATAAATCTCTTTCATGAAATCAAAAACGTCTTCTTCTTCAACAGATGGATTTGCCGGCCAATATAAGATTTCCATTGGAGTATTCTCTTTGGTGGCAAGCGATTTTCTGCTGTAGGAAATCGAAGAAGCATGCTTGAATCCTTCCCTTTTATAAAATCTCAGCCTTTTAAATGTATCATCATCATTTTCTTGAACTGGTTCGACTTCCAGCAAAATCGTTTTCTGCTTTTTTTGCAATTTCTGGATCAATTTCCTTCCTAATCCCTGCCCCCTTGATTTCTTTGATACAAATAGGTAATCAACGAATATAAACTCTTCCCCTTCCACATACAATAAAACATGGTCGGGACCTTCATCCTTTATATATATTTCCTGCTTATCTTCTAAGAGAACTTCAATATGTTCTTTAGACTTCATTTCTTCAATGGGGAAATACTGGTTTAGTTTTTCATACCAATTCATGGTTTAATCTCCTCTTTTGCTAGTTTATTCTTTCCAGATTTTCTCTTATCCACTACAATGGAACTTAAATAGCTTTAAAACAATATTGGGGGGGTTGGATGTTCAGTTACTTTATTGACTTTGTTTTAGTCGCAGCTTGCGTTATTGGCATCACTGCCGTGAATGGCGTTGTGACGAATGGTATCGGCGAAAAATGGTTTGGAGGGAAACGTCACTCTCATATTTTCGATCAATCGAGACGAATTCAGTCAGGGTGGAATCAAGTTGGCGGGAATAAAAAGCGGTAATTTTAGAAAGAAATCGGATGACCGGAAGGATATTCCTTAAGGCCATCCCCTTTTTTTCATGGGGTATAATCCACTCCCTTTGTATATCGATTTGCTGCATTCCATAATAAATATTCATCAATCCCATTATCATTTAACGCTTTTATTTGGGCTTCCACTTCTTTCTTTCCATACCTTTGGTAATTCCCTTCTCCTAAATACGAAGCAGTAAAATCTTGAAGCCAAGGTCTTGAAGTTGGCGGGGTTTTTAATTCCTTCAGCTTCCCATTTTCCAATTTCGCATATTCCTTAACGAGATTATAGGGCTCCAAATCAGGCTTATCGATACCAAAATAAGATGTCCAATGACTTGGATAGATCATTGAGGAAATTACATCCACGTTCTCAGAGATTTTAGTGAAGTTCTGTCCAATTCCGGGAGCTTCGGGTAACGTAGCCGCATATCCAAAAATATCCACCGACACTTCCACACCATATGGCTCCAGTTGTTTCTTCGCATAACTTACGAAGTCCGTCACTGCCTGAACCCTTTTAGCTGAATGACTCACTTTCGCTTCATCATATTCACCGATATCATATTTCAAATCATTTTCTTTATTTTCGAATCCTTCGGGAAAACGGACATAGTCAAATTGAATTTCTTTAAAACCCATTTTTGCCGCTTCAATGGCAATACCGACATTATAATCCCACACCTCTTTTAAGAATGGGTTAACGAAGGCTTCACCTCGACCATTCTTCCATACCTCTTCGCCATCTAAAAATGACAATTCAGGCTTCTCTTTAGCCAGAAGTGAGTCTTTAAAGACAACTACCCTTGCAATCGGATAAATCTGCTTATCCTCAAATTTTTTCAGCATTGCCTTAGGATTCTTTATGTAGTCTTTACCAATCCCGGCATATGGAGAATCGGGATTTTTGGTCTTATACGTTACGTTCCCCCAATCATCCTTAATATCAATGACCATCGCATTCAAATCGGTTTCATCTACATATTTAATAAGTTCATTCAATTTATTGCCACCCGCTGCAGGCCCTGTTACATATATTCCACGCACAGCATCCGGATAGGCGAATTTCAACCCCGAATCAAAAACAAAACGCGGTGCATTCACAGGCAGTTCTTTATTTTCTAATGCTACCTGCCTGGTTTCGTTCATGTCCTGTGCATGAACTGGCTGTTGAATCAGGAATATGCACATACCTGTCATCAACCATTTACTTCTTTGTTTCATTTCCTCCACCTCATTCGCCATCAGTCATCAATATTCAATAAATAAAAATAGACCCCTTTCTTTAATACCACAACCATTTAACTTTACTCCTATATATTATAAATAATTAAAAAAACTCTGCCATAAATAAACACACTTGGATGCAAACACGTTTCCAGCACGTATTCCCTTGTATGTATCTTTCCCTAAAATCGCCTGCTCAAGGTGAAATATATAAAACGGTTTTATTTACCTTGATGCTTTCATTGATCGATACAAACAGACGGAAAGTCCGTTCCAGTGGCGTTATTGCCGTTTCGATTATACATTTAATATGAATAAATGCTAAAATACAGTTATAGTGGACAATTCGTATTCTCAGAATGGCATCGATACAGGACAAAACGGCCTTCCACGAGATTTAAATGAGCGTTCCCCTTTCAAGGCGCACATTTCTTTCAAAGAAAGTGGATTCATTTTCTATTTATCCTTACAATAATGAAGAGCGAATATCCATTTATCAATAAACGCATTTAGAGGAGTGACTAGCAGTTGAAAAGGATTTTCTCCGGCATACAGCCATCCGGTTCCGTTACTTTAGGAAATTACATCGGAGCCATGAAACAATTCGTTAACTTACAAAATGAATATGAATGTTTCTTTTGTATTGTTGACCAGCATGCAATTACAGTTCCACAAGATCGCCTTAAATTAAGGAAAAACATTAAAACATTGGCCGCTTTATATTTGGCCATTGGCCTCGATCCAGAAAAGAATACAATCTTCATTCAATCAGAGGTACCTGCGCATGCTCAGGCAGGCTGGATTTTACAGAGTATTTCCTATATTGGTGAACTTGAGCGAATGACACAATTTAAAGATAAATCAGCTGGCAAAGAGGGGGTTTCTGCAGCATTGCTTACATACCCGCCGCTGATGGCAGCCGATATTCTCCTTTATAGTACGGATGTAGTTCCTGTTGGGGAAGATCAAAGACAGCATCTTGAATTGACTCGCGATTTGGCTGAACGGTTCAATAGAAAGCACAATGATATTTTCAAAATCCCGGAAATCAGCCTCCCTACAGAAGGGGCACGTATCATGTCCCTACAAGAACCAACCAAGAAAATGAGCAAATCGGATCCTAACAAAAAGGCAACGATTGCCTTATTGGATGATCCGAAGCAAATCGAAAAAAATATCAAGAGCGCTGTTACCGATTCCGAAGGCATTGTCCGTTACGATAAGGAAAACAAAGCCGGTGTTTCCAACCTGATGTCCATATACTCCATCTTCAGTGGGAAAACCTATTCAGAAATTGAAGAGATGTATGAAGGTAAAGGTTATGGTGACTTTAAAAGTGATTTGGCTGAAGTGGTTCTTGGAGAAATCCTGCCAATCCAGGAACGCTATCATGAATTGATCGATTCACCAGAATTGGATGAAATTCTTGACCGCGGTGCAGAAAAAGCGAACATTGAAGCCAATAAGATGATTAGAAAAATGTATAATGGCATGGGACTTGGCAGAAAGAGATAAAAAAAAGACGATCCTCATCGGATCGTCTTTTCAGTTTGTAGACAAAAGGGGTTCGGAATTAAAAAATTCTGAACCCCTTTTGAAATTCCCTTTGAATTTTCGCCTAAAGTTAAGAGATTGGGGCTCTACGAGCCCACTATGTTAGGCCATTTTTGGACCTCGCCATGTCCAATTGGCCATCTTCTTTAAATTAATGGCAGCGAAAGTAAGCATCGCCTGCATCGACAATTTTTTAAGTCCCCTTAAAGTAGTCCAACGCATACCATGCTTTTCTTTTGCATCTGCGAATACACGCTCAATCGTTTCTTTACGTTTTGCATATATAGGTTTTACATCTTGATGATGACGCAGATGATCTGCCTCTTCATGTGTTTGCCAGATATGCCGTGTCACCACTTTTTGAAAGTCTTTGCTTTCTGTACACTGAGATAAAAATGAGCATGTTGTACAAATTTGTTTTGGCGATTTGTACTCGCGATAGCCCTCTTTATTTGTTGTTGAGTACTTTAAAGTTTCGCCCGAAGGGCAAAGGTAACAATCAAAATGTTCATCGTATACATAGTCCTGTTTGCAGAAAAATCCTTCTTTGGTGCGAGGACGTGTATAAGGCAAAGCCGGTATGATTTCTTTGTTAAATAGGTAGCTTGTAATCGCTGGTGTTTTATAAGCTGCATCTGCGGCAACGGCTTCCGGTTTTCCAACTTTCTCAATCACTTGTTCAACTAGTGGCTCTAAGATCTGACTGTCATGTATATTTCCAGGTGTTACAATCGTTCCCAATACAAAACCGTTGCGGTCTGCGGCCGCGTGGAATGAATAGGCAAACTGTTTTGTTCGTTCATCTTTCACATAGTAGCCACTCTCAGAATCCGTTGTACTTTCTTTAATCTCTTTGGTCTCTTCTTTATCAAATTTATCTGGTGGAAAAGGCTTTTTTCCATGGTTTTCACGATCTTGATTGATTTCTTCTTGAAGACGTCCTTGATACGCTCGTGTTTCTTTACGAACGATTTTCTTTTCAAATTTCCGTTTATTCGCACTGGCTTTCACATGTGTGGAATCCACGAAAACGTGTTCAGCACTTATTAACTTTTTATTAGCAGCTATCATTAAAATGCGATAGAAAATCTGCTCAAACAGGTCTGTATCTTTAAAGCGTCGCTCATAAGTTTTCCCGAACGTGGAGTAGGAGGTACTTTATCATGGAAACCATAACCTAGGAACCAACGGTAAGCCATATTAGTTTCAACTTCTTCAATCGTTTTACGCATGGAACGAATACCGAAGGTATATTGAATGAAAGTCAGTTTAACTAAAATAACTGGATCAATACTTGGGCGTCCTACCTCTGAATACATATCTTTCACCAAGTCATAATTGAAAGTGAAGTCAATGGCAGCCTCCATTTTACGAACCAAATGGTTCGGTGGCACCAGTTGATCTAACGTAATCATTTCAAGTTGATCTCGCTGAATAGAATCATGTTTAGAAAGCATCCTCATCACCTCAAGTTTTAATACTTCTATTTTAAAACAAAAATGACTCCAGGCAAAAGTGTTTATCTAAAAGGTAAGACAAAGTTGATTGGAGCGGGTGTTCGAGACTCCTGCGGGAAAAGCGCGTCTAGGGGAGACCCCGCAGGCGAAAGCCGAGGAGGCTCCCCGACCGCCCGCGGAAAGCGAGTGCCCTACGTTCCAATCAACGTCCAAATTGTACAAGCCATAAAAATAGACAAACTCGATTTTCATCGGGTTTGTCTACAGTCTGAGACGATCCTCATCGGATCGTCTTTTTTGTTCATAATATCGATGGGCTATCGCCAGCCTCCACTTGCCAAAGCTTTTCAAAAAAAGGCTGCCCCTTCACCAAGTTTTCACAAAGTTGAAGGTGCTTCTCTGACCAGCCTTCCTTCATTTCTTCATATAACTCAAGCCATGCTATCTGAAAATCCATTTCTTGAATGCTTTCATATTTTTCAGGAGCCCATTCTGTATACCAATAGCGGATTTCAGCAGTGTTTTTCGCCGTGAATAATTGGTCCATGGCCATGAATAGTAATTGCTTAAGCTGTCTTTCTTTTCTTGTCAACCCATTCATGAATAAGGGAGACGGCGATAAAATATGATATTCTTTCTCAGATGTAGGTTTTTCAGTAAAGGTGTAATCCATCTCATCATGGTTTTCTATCATGTCATAAACAATTTGTTCCTGCCGGGGAATTATTCTGCTTTTCCTAATCGGAATATGATAACCTATCGTATCAACAGCTAAAATTCCATTTCCATCAGTCACGATAAAACAATAGTCAAGCTGAATTCGTTCATGATTTTTCCTTGCATATGCTTTTTGATACACATCATTCAGCAATGGCTTAGGTAATTCTGACAAGTCGTTTTCTATGTAGTGGAACAATGTTGATGACACTTTCAACAAAGGAACTTGATCTAGTAGCTCGATCCCATCATCCTTCCTCCATTCATGAAAATGACAAATATTATAGCCGTTTTCTTCTCCTTCAAACCAGTTAACCCATACATCATGAAGATATAACATCATTCATCCCTCACTTAAACAAATTTCTGTTTGTCAATCAGTATAGGCAGGAACCATACAATTTATTCCTATTCCAGAAAACAGATTAAGAAAAAAAGAACGTATATAATTAGTTCTTTTTCGATAAGAATTCTTCAGATTGAATAATGAATGATTTTTTCACAGAGAGTTTTTCAGAATTTCTCACTAGGTAATAACCACTACAGTATCCAAGCATATGTGGGTATCCTTTCATTCCAAGCAGAAGGACATCATGAAGAGGATCTGTACGTTTTATTGTGTGCTTTTCTTGTAAATGCTTGCTCCAAAATTCTCGCAGTTTATCTTCCTGATATAATTTAGTCCATTTCGCTAAATATTTTGCTCCTAAATATTTACCCACCGTTCTTTCCGCCAGTCCTTCCATGATCATCGTATCAAGAAGAGTGAATTCTTTTTGATCCTTTTTCAAATGATGTAATCGGCAGACATGATGATATTCGTGAATCAATATGGCCTCCATTTCCTTTTCAGCTATACCCTTGTCGTAAAAAAGGAATAGTTTATCTTTAAATGCCAATCCTGACTTCGTTTCAACCATTTTATTCCACATCCCTGAAGACATGAGCGGAAAAATATATATGGGAACATCAGGCCCTCCCCACAGTTTCTTATAAGAAGTAAACAGGCTTTGTGTTTTTTCCCATGCATTATTTTCTTTTAAATGTTCCCATGTGAGTCTCGTTTTTTTATTTGGCGAATACATACCATGCTTCAATAAATGATGATAAATCATATTCGCATCAAGGGTATTGTTGAATGTACTTTTAAGTCTTTCCATCATCTGAACAGGGCGGTTGAAATCCTTTTTCATCCACTCATCAGTTAAAATAACTCCCATTTCTATACACCCCCGCTTCTTTTGACTATCGTATGATTTTAAAAAGGCGGTTGACACTTTTATATCCCTTGCATAACCTCTATAACACAAAAAGAGCAGATCCCAAGAGATCTGCTCTCAGTTTGTAGACAAAAGGGGTTCGGAATTAAAAAATTCCGAACCCCTTTTTGAGATTCCCTTTGAATTTTTGCC
>NZ_JAOPHO010000046.1:0-33638 GCF_033141925.1 Peribacillus sp. CSMR9 | reverse complement strand
TTGCTTTTTTGATAGTGTGTGCTCACTTAAAATTTAACGTTGGCGCTTTGTTTTGTTCAGTTTTCAAAGAGCAATTTTCACAATCGTTCTTTCGAACGGCTTGTTTATTCATCATAACACTTTATTGATTAGTTGTCAACTTCTGCGAAGTTTTTAACTTATTTTAAATCGCTGTGTTTTTCAGCGACCATTTCATCTTATCATTTTCATAGTAAGAAGTCAATAGTTATTATTTTCTTCTAGCAATCTGCCAAAAGCGGATGAAGTTTTTCGTTTGTCTTAGTTGGTGCTTATTTATATTAATCCTATTTCACCTTAAAGTCAACGCTTTTTCTCTATATTATTATATTTGTTTGAGTGTACAGTTTATTAGCTTCTAAAGTTTAAACAATTCCATGACAGTACTTATATAAATAGAAAGTAATGTAACCATACATAATTACTTTGTGGATTGTGTATTATCATTCTGCAGGGATGTAAAGTGTAAAAAAGAGCTCCTTCAGCTGTTTAATTAAATTGACTACCCCCTATCCCCTCGAATATTCATTGTTTTTTCCCTAATTCTTGAATGTCTTGCCAGTATACCTGTCGGTCTTTCTCCTCAGAGGAAAAGTTTTGCAAAGAACAGATAGGGTTATCGACAAAAAAACTCAGAACTCCTCTGTAAACATCCATACTACATATAATAGCCTAATAAACTCCTGTATATCTTTTTTATGAATGACATCTAAATCTAATGAATAATGGAGTGTGGAATATAACCAAATTGACTTCACAATTTCCATCGTGTTAATATATAACCAAGTAAAATAATCGGAATAGTTAATTTTATACTTTTACAAGCTAACTTTTAATTAAACTTAACTATATAGCTAAAAGGAGATGGGAATATGAAAGCAGCAATGGTAATACCAGGTGCGGAATCTTTTTTCTTACCCGGCAATTCTATCGGTATCCTTATTTGCCATGGTTTTAATGGAACACCACAAAGCGTAAGGTATTTAGGTGAAAAATTCGCTGCCAAAGGCTTTACTGTCTTCGCTCCCAGATTGGCGGGCCATGGAACGAATGAAGGTGAAATGGAAACGAGCCATTATCAAGAATGGATACAAGATGTTGAAATGGCCTATGCAAAGTTAAAGCGAACCTGCACCAAAGTATTCGCTATTGGCCAATCAATGGGAGGAGCTCTTGTCCTGGATTTAGCGACAAAAGTGGCTTGTGACGGGATTCTAACCATCAATGCCGCTCTTCAAGTTCCTGAATATGAAATATACCGTAACCAATTGGTTCCACGCTTCATTCCTGAAGGCAAACCAGACATAAAAGATGATACGACCAAAGAAGTCACATATGACCAAGTTCCGTCAAAAGCGATTAATCAATTGCTCGATATAATGGAACATACCAGTCAACTACTTAAAAACATTACGTGCCCAATACTCCTCTTCCATTCTCCAGAAGATCACGTTGTACCAGACCTATGTTCCTATCAGATTTACGAAACTGTCATGTCCAGTGATAAGGAAATGGTTCCCCTTGAAAATTCATATCATGTGGCCTCGTTAGATCATGATAAAGATCATATCATTGAACGGTCATGTCAATTCATTCAAAAGCAAAATGAAAGGGGAACAATCGCTTCTTAACCTCCTTTCACTATAAATTGGGTTTACCCATACACTTCATGGGTATATAAAGTATATAAAGAAAAAGGAGGTAACATAATGAGCGGTTTATCAGACAAAGTAAAAAGTACTGTAAATAAGGTTAAAGGTGAAACGAAAGACCAGGTCGGAAACGCGAAAAATGATCCTCACTTACAAGCAGAAGGTAAAGTCGATAAATTAAAAGGCAATTTACAGGATAACATTAGTAAATTGAAAAATAACCGTTGAAGCAATAGATGGGTACATTATTCACTCAATACTCTTAACGAACATTCTCGCCCCCCCCTTATATAGAGAAGAGGCGGCAGATTATCTGCCGCCTCTTCTTTCTTTAATTTGCTTGAATAACTACAACACACATATCATCCGGTTGATCTTGCTGCATTTTCGGGGGCATCAAAAAATCAATAGGGGGAGTTTCTTTACAATCTAACCATCTCGTCGAGACCGCTTCTTTTATTTGGCGGAGCCCTTCTGTCCCTTCCCGATCAATAGCTTCCATGACTCCATCCGTAAATAGCATAAGCTGAATCTTCTCTTCATAATGAATGATGGATTTTTCTATCTTCATCTCGGTAAAGAAACCAACTGGACATGTCCCTTTTGAAAGTGATGCCACTTTTCCATCATCTATTAAAGCAAAGCCTGGAGGATGTCCAGCATTCACATATTCCACTGTCTTTTGCTCTGTATCAATGATCAAATAAATCGCGGTAAAATAATAATGCACTAGGTTGTCTTCTTTATTAAGGGTACTCATCCAGCGATTCATTTCGTTTATGACTGCCACTGGATCAGTATGTGTCCTGATGGCATCTCTCAAAACTGAAGAAATGAACATACACACAAGTGAGGCGGAAATGCCATGCCCCATCATATCCAACAGGATGATCCCATACCGATTTTCATCAATACGGTGCCAATAGTACATATCCCCTGCCAATTTATTCGCAGGTAAGTATGATGCTCTTATAGTTAAGTGGTCATTTCTAATGGGCTCACTTAATAAACTGCTTTGAACCTGCATGGAGAGATCCAATTCGTTGCGAATTTTTTCATCCTGCATTTTATGCCAATCTTTTTCATATTTAAGTCTTAAACCCACGCGAATTCTCGCAAGTAAATCTATTTTATTGATAGGCTTCATTATATAATCAATACCGCCCACATCAAGTGCCTCGGCCACCTTGTTTGAATCTTCAAGAGCGGTCACAAAAATAACCGGTATATCTTTAAGGTGAGGAATACTTTGAAGCCTCCTGCATGCCTCTATCCCATCGATCTCCGGCATCATAATATCAAGCAGAATGATATCAACTGAAGTCTCTTTAGGTTGCGGACTATCCACCTGTAAATATTCAAACATCTCAACAGCTGAAGTTAATGATAGAAAGTCCGTATAGCCAGCTCGCTTTAGAATTTTCTCTATAACGAAAAGGTTAACCTGGTTATCATCTACGATTAGAATCGTCATTCTTTCATTCCCCTTTTGGCTTATATCGAGCGGCAACATTTATCTTTATAATATGGATCAGTTTAATAAAGCTCCCATAACAAGTATTTTCCCATTATATTATAACGAAGTTCAGTCTCTTTTAATAATAATACAGCACGACAACGAATATAAAATGAAGACCAACTCATTGTTTATACCCCTTCTTCCGACACCATAAACATAGAAATGCAAAAAAAGCGAAAAATATAGTATATCCCTATAAATTAAAAGAAAGAGTACGCAAATATGCGTACTCTTTCTTTTTACAATTTCCGATAAATCCGTTCCTTTGAGTCAAAGTCCTCATAATCTTCCGAAAAGGATGATGTATGAAGGGTTTCCTTACTGCCAACTGCAAGGAAACCGTCTTTACAAAGACTGTCATAAAACAACTGATTAACATAGGTCTGTAATTCACCGGTAAAGTAAATCATCACATTCCGGCACATTATGATATGAAATTCATTGAACGAACCATCAGTAACTAAATTATGCTGGAAAAACACAATGTTTTTAAGGAGACTCGAATCAAGGTAGGCATTTTGATAATCGGTTGTGTAATACTCCGAAAATTCTTGGTTACCGCCAGCATGCAGATAGTTTTTTGTATAAGACTGCATTCTATTTAATGGTAATATTCCTTTTTCCGCATGACTGAGGACTTCATCATTCATATCAGTGGCATAAATCCTTGCCTTATCATAAAGTCCTTCTTCCTTGAGGATGATCGCCATGGAAAAGGCTTCTTCACCGGTCGAACAACCAGCATGCCATATTCTGATTTCGGGAAGGTTTTTCAAAAGCGGAACGATATTCAAACGAAAAGCTTTAAAGAATTCCGGATCGCGAAACATTTCTGTAACATTTATTGAAAAATCCTTCAAAAGCTTCTCGACATAGCCTTTTTCATATAAAACCATTTCTATCATTCCGCTAATCCTGCGAATATGATCCAGTCTCATTCTATTTTCAACTCTTCTTTTAATTGAAGAACGCATATACTTGCGAAAGTCAAAGCCGGAAACGGAATAAATGGCCTCTAACAATAATTCGATTTCTATATCTTCTCTTTCTTCAATCGTTAAAGTATCCTTCATGCAAAACCTTCCTTACCCATACTATCAATCAATTAATTAGTCAGCCATACTCTTAGAACGGATAACAGCTGATCTAATTTTAATGGCTTGCTGACATAATCGGAAGCGCCAGCCTTCAGGCATTTTTCCCTATCGCCTTTCATCGCTTTGGCCGTTAGCGCGATGATTGGAAGATTCTCGAACTTACTTTGCTCGCGAATTCTGGTCATCGTTTCGTAACCGTCCATGCCTGGCATCATGATATCCATCAATATTACATCTATATCGTTACCTTTTTCAAGGAGTTCCAAACATTCGTAGCCGTTTTCAGCTGTAAGGATTTCCATCCCCTCATGCTTCAGGGCATTTTTCAGTGCAAATATATTTCGGTGGTCATCATCGACGACAAGTACTGTTTTATTGCAGAATGGTTTGGCCATATTCTGATTTATTCCATCCATTATAAGCACATCCGGTTCTACATGACTGTCAAAAGGTGCCGCAGGCTCATCGTGGTTAGCAGCTGCCACTTCTGGAGAAGCCGCTATTGCTTCGCCAACATTTTTGAAGCCCTCTGGCATGCTTGGAATAAAGAGGGTGAAGGTACTGCCTTGCCCTTCTTCACTATCTACAATCACCCAGCCTCCTAGGAGTTTGGCAAACTCCCGGCAAATCGATAGCCCAAGTCCTGTACCGCCATATTTTCTCATTGTAGCTCCATCACCTTGCTGGAACGCTTCAAAGATAAGTGTTTGCTTCTCTTTTGAAATTCCGATACCCGTATCCTTCACCTTAATTTCAACCCAATTGCTAGCTCCTTTTGTCTGTATCCATTGTGCTACATTTTCTTCATCAGCTTTTTTGATTTGGACGGACACATAACCTTTTTCTGTGAATTTAAATGCATTGGACAACAGGTTTTTCAAAATTTGCTGGAAGCGTTGTTCATCCGTAAAGAAAATATCCGGAACATTTTTATCTTTTTCTATTATAAAGTCAATGTTCTTTTTCTTGGCTACATGATCGAAGTTACGGTGCAATAACTCAGGAAGTTCACTCATATTCATTTCATCAAAGACCACTTCGAGCTTTCCGACTTCAACTTTTGATAAATCCAAAATGTCATTGATCAACGTTAATAAGTCTTGCCCTGATGAGTTAATGACACGAGCGAATTCCTGTTGCTCTTCAGTTAATTTACTATCATTTGGATCGGAAAGCATTTCTGATAAAATCAGAATACTATTGAGCGGTGTCCGCAATTCATGGGACATATTTGCCATGAACTCCGATTTATATTTTGAACTTAACTTTAATTCTTCGGCTTGTTTTTCAAGGTTTTGTTTTGCGACTTGAAGCTCTTTTGATTTTTCTTCCGTTTCACGGTTTCTCTCTTCTAATTGTTCATTAATCATCCGCAACTCTTCAGCCTGTGTTTGCAGTTCCTCTGATTGGGCTTGCATTTCCTCTGACTGTGATTGTAATTCTTCCGATTGAGCCTGTAACTCTTCGGTTTGTGCCTGTGATTCTTGCAATAAACGCTCTATTTCCATCCGGCCCTCTACATTATTAATCGTGATGCCTAGAGTATCAAGAACCTGGTTCAGGAAATGTTTTTGCAACTTCGTAAAGGCCTCCAAGCTTGCCAATTCAACCATCGCCACAACTTCATCCTCAAAAACCACTGGCGCAATGACAATGCTTTTCGGATTGACTTCCCCTAATCCCGTTGTAACCAAGTGGAAATCTTCAGGGATATCGTCAATGACTTTCGATTTCTTTTCAAGGGCGCATTGTCCGATCAAACCTTCGCCCATACGGAATTCACGTCTGCCTGAGTCTTCACCATCTCCTGCAAAGCTGGCAAGCTTAACAAAACGCATGTCCTCACCCTCACCCCGCTTGAGGTAAAAAGCTCCAATTGAAGCTCCCATCATCGGTGCAAGTCTCGTAATGAATCGGTCAGCCAGAACTTCCACATCAACAATGCGCTGATACATGGTAGCTATATCTGCAACACGGGTCTGGATCCAGTTCTGTTCACTGATCTTATCAGTGAAATCTTTCTCTTTTCGATTATAGGTCTCAAGCGATTCCGCCATATCATTGAACGATCTCGCTATATCACCAATTTCATCAGTAGTTCGAACCGGAATTCTTGGTACGACCGATAAATTTTTAAAATCGATATTTTTGATGACTTTCGTAATGGATTGCAGATCTTTCGATGTACTGCGAATCATCCAAACAACCGTTACGGAAATAACCAAAATGCTGAGAATGACCGCAAAAATCACAAAACCGATCATATCTTCATAAGTTTGTTTCGAATTACTTAAGGTATCTTTCATGACACCTTCTTGGTAATCCTTAAATTCATCCATCGTACTGATGACTTTCTTTCGTTTTTCCCTTTGATCGTCCATCAAGTTTGAAAGATCATCCGAAGAGTTTCCCGATTTTATCTTTTGGATGATCTCAGCCTCAGTTATGGAGTAAGAAGCATATTGAGTTTCAAACTCTTTCAATAATTGTTTTGCTTTCACCCTCTGTAAACTGCCTGATAACCCTGCAATTTTTGATTCAATCAAACTATGATTCTCATTGATGATTTCAAGGCTCTCTGCTCTTTCGTCTTTATTTGCATCATTCGCTGCAAACAAAATCTCACGGTCCGACCTAGAAAACAGCTGACGGATTTCCATCGAAGCTTGAACCTTTTCATAGCGATTTTCAACTATTTCCGTCATGCTACTCTTTAAATTGTTAAGCGTAACCATCATGAAAGAAAGTAAAATAGCCAAGAAAAGTAAAATTAAACCGAATCCCACCATTTGCTTCTTCCTAAAACCCATTTTCCCGCCCACCTTCATACAAATTTATAATCATCCAGAAATAAACGGCATTGCAAAATACATCTTATTACTATCATTTGGATCACTAGGATTTTTCTTTATATGCTTTTAATTTACTAAATGATAGATAGATTCATTGCTCAGACTCCATTTTAACATTTTCATAGCTAAAATGGTTACCTCCAGTGTTTTTATAAATGCATTCCTTTTTCCAATTAAGTGGCAGTCTGTCTTTTCCTTTGTTATAACCAAAAGGCCATTGTCCGAACCGAGGACAGTTTTTAAATCCGTATTTACTCATAATAAAAGCCGAAAGTTTTCACCTTCGGCTCTTGTTGAGAATCTGTTATTGAATTTTCTTCACTTCCACATATAAAACATGGTGGTCGGCCATTTCCTTTACAGTAAATTCATATCCGGCATATTCAATTCTATCCCCGACCGCAATCTCAAATCGGCCTGTCAGGAACCATCCGCCTAATGTATCGATATCTTCCTCTGGCAAATCGATTGCAAGGGTATCATTGACGTCTTCAACCAATGTTTTTGCATCGAAAACATAATGTCCTTCATTAATTTTTTGAATAAGCGGACGTTCATCCTGGTCAAATTCATCCTGGATTTCCCCAACGATTTCTTCAAGGATGTCTTCAACCGTAACAAGGCCGGCAGTTCCGCCATATTCATCAGTCAAGACCGCCATATGAATCCGTTCCTTCTGCATTTTCAGCAGAAGATCATGAATGGCGATCGTTTCAAGAACACGGATGACAGGTGTTACAAAGGAATCCACCGTCAGCTCTGTTACATTTTCCTCTGTAATCGTCGCTGTATAAAGTCTCTTGATATTGACCATTCCCACGACATTATCTTTATCACCGTCTATGACTGGGTACCTTGTGTATTGTTCTTCTTGAATAAGTTCAACAACTTCCAATAAAGGCATGCCCTTTTCGATAACGGTCATTTCCGTACGCGGAACCATGATCTCATTCGCAATACGCTCATCAAATTCAAATATCTGGTTTACATATTTGTATTCCGACTGGTTGATCTCACCGCTTTTATAGCTTTCCGATAAAATGATGCGCAGTTCTTCTTCAGAGTGGGCCATTTCGGACTCAGAAGCAGGCTTTAATCCGAATATGCCAGTTAGGAGACGGGCAGAACCATTCAGTAACCAAATAAATGGGTACAAAATGCGGTAAAAGAGAATTAACGGCTTTGAAAAAAGCAAGGTTACCTCTTCTGCCTTTTGGATCGCAACTGTTTTTGGTGCCAGTTCCCCCACTACAACATGAAGGAATGTTACAGAACCGAATGCGATTACGAAAGAGATGATATGACTTACCGATTCCTCTAATCCCCATTTATTGAACAATGGTCTTAAAATCGCCTCAACTGTCGGTTCACCCAATACCCCCAAACCTAAGGCAGTTACTGTAATCCCCAACTGACAGGCAGATAAGTACTCATCAATATGGGTCGTCACTTTCTTAGCCGCAAGTGCATTTCTATGCCCTTCTTCAATCAACTGATTGATTCGGGAACTTCTGACTTTCACGATTGCAAATTCCGATGCAACGAAAAATGCGGTTAATGCTATTAGTACAGCTACTGCTAATAATTTTATAAAAATCTCCAATATGTGCGGGTTCACCATGAAGTGCCTATCCTTCTTTTGGATTAGACATACACGGTTTAATCCCAAGCACCTCCTGTATAAATGGGTTTATTCGTTTCAAAAAGCGATTTTCGCCTTAACATGAACCAAAACCATTTAGCCTATATCGTTAATATGCACCTTTGCACACAAAATAATAGTGAATAAATTTTAATCATACCAGCAACACTAGTAATGATTGGATCAAGGCCATGCTTTCATGGGAAATCTGTTTTTTTAGAAGAAGCTCATTTTTTTCGTCTTTTTTAATCAAGCTGATGACTTCTTGAAGTTCTTCGTTCAGGCCATCCATTTTGTTTTTCAGTTGAAGACCTGTTTCCTCAATTGCTGATGCGACTTCCTTTTCCTGTTTAAATATATCTTTTATGTCTTCCAATGAAAGGTTCTTTCTTTTATATCCCTCGATACTGCGGAGCCTTTCAAGTTCACCTACCGAATAATAGCGGTAATTAGAGGCGGAACGCTCTGCTTTAAGCAGGCCTAAGTTCGTATAATAATCAACGGTTCGTTTTGTAACATTCGCCATTTCCGCCAACTCGCCAATTTTTAATGTCTCGTTCCCAATATAACCCCTCCAAACCGTAACGTGATGGTTTAGACAATCTGAACATATGTCTTTTCCGCCATGACGTTTTATTCTATCCTCTAATCGTACATTACTTTTATTGAAATGAAAAATATTTTTAATTGGATGAAAGGATAAATATTGTTTTATTCACATTTTTACCCTTCATGGATAAACAAAAACCGATTAATTGAATAATCGGTTTAATTTATGATTTAAGCCATGGATTCTATTTTTTTGTTTTAACTGAAATTGATTGCTCAATATCTTAGGACCGCATTGGCATAGGGAAGAATGCTTTAGCCTTTTTATTGGTTTTCCGCATGTTTCACAGACTTTTGCTACCATTTATACTGTCCTCCTCGCTTTAACTGCTTGTTATACCTATTATACTACTTCAATGATGATAATCAATACTATATTAAAATCATTATAAACTATAGGGTGATTTTGCATTTTTATCACTTATTTTATAAGCATCTCACTTCACAAGTGATAAATATGGATTTTGGTGATTCCTTTAGGAGCGGGACTTTTAGGTCTTCTCTTTAAAAATGGGACTGACATACGTCAGTCCCATTTTTTTATTCAGTTGCATGTAAAGAATTACTCCTTTTAACCCAATAGGTCGCCAATACGATTAAAAGAATTAAAACAGCTTGCGGCACCAGCGTTTCCATTGTTGGATAGAGACCTATCCATTCTACAAATGGGAAGGAACTGATCGTATTTGTCTGTATCACTTGCGAAACCTGAAGCGAATGGATAGAGACCCCAAGAATCTTGAAAGCCAAGGCATATATGAGTATCGTTGCGACTTTAAAGAATAGGGTCATCGGTAATTTCACACTGTAGCGTAACATGATGAATCCAATTACCACTAATATGAGGAAGGCAAGGAAAATCCCGCTCATCAGCTGCTTTAATTCCATATATGGAGCCATTCCAGCATAAAAGATAATGGTCTCCGCACCTTCACGGAATATGGATAGAAAACTGATTAAAGCAAAAGAGATGATGCTTCCCGTTGCAATGGCTTGGTTCATTTGCTTGCTGATATAACGGTTCCATGCATGGACATTCGATTTACTATGAAGCCACAGACCAATTGTCAACATCATCAATACAGCTATTATCCCAGTGATTCCCTCAATATATTCCCGGCTCGACGCAGCCGTGACCTGAGAGAAAACGATATTGATTATGACCGCCAATATGGAACTGGCAACTAAACCTGCACCTACCCCTGTCCAAATCCACTTTTGTTTGTCCGCTTGCCCTATTTTCTTTAGGAAAGACAATAATGTAGCCACAATCAAGAGTGCTTCCAATCCTTCCCGTAAAAGAATCAGAGCGGCATCCCATGTTGTATAACTCGTATCATCAATCAAAGGGAGTAACCTTGAGTTTAAATCGGATACGATTCCCTTCGCTTCCTCAGCCTTTACCTTTTTCGATTGCAATAGGCTGATTGCGGTAGGGACTTTCGTTTCCATATCGCTGTAAAGCTTGCTGTCCCTTGTGGAGACCTCTCCTTCGACATTAGGCCAAATTGTTAAAATTTCATTTAACTGATCAACGGCAGAATCGATGTCATCCTTTTCAATATCCGTTGCACTACTTTGTAAGAGTTGCGTTACATCCCCAAGTGAATAGGTCTTCTTCTGGCTTCCTTCTTCAACTTTACCAGCAAGGAAATCCTCCATTAAACCCTTCAATTCAATTAGATTCTTTTTGGCTTTTTCCGAATCTGGGGGATCTTGTGTAATCGCTATTCGCACAAAAGCCATACTTGTTTCAATTTCACCATATGTAGCTACACTTTTCTCCCTGACAACGACCTCTGCGCCGGTCCATTGATTCAGCAGGTTCGTATATTGAACTTTAGCTTGATCAAAGTCACCTTTAGTTACCGTTGCGTCCAACTCATCTATTAAAGGAATTATCGCTTGTAACCTTTCTTTATAGTCCGTCTTGTCAACTGGGTTTTCATTAGTATCATATGTAACAAGAGTACTTGATAAAGCTGATAGCCGCTTTTTGATTTCATCTGTTGAGGCTTGTTCTCTCAAAGCGCTTTTTACAGCGGATAGTTGCTCGTCGACTTTCACCGCACTTTCACTGTCCGTTTTTATCGTTTTCCATTCTTTCTCGAATAGATCAATATTTTTCGATACTTCCTTAAGGCCCCCGGATTTTACCTTCATTAAACTATCGCCAATATAAACAAAAAGCTGATCATGGTTTTCACCCGCCGAAACGATCCTTACAGCAGATGAAAGAAATAAAAGACTGACTATTAGAACCAATATCCCACTCTTCCATTTAGAAACGGTCATACCGTTCCCTCCTTTTTCATGAACTAAAATCGCCAACCCGGATAATATCCATGCTGGCGATTTTCACGTCCTCATTTGTAATTCAATTTATCCAAAAAGGGAATCCCCAATATAGCCACCCTTTTTCACACCTGGTAAACAGGCGAACATGGCACTGCCCTTGTGAACGATATATTCGTTGAGCTTATCATTTTTCGCTAGTCGCTCCTGTATGGGAATAAATTGTTTACTTGGGTTTCGCTGAAAACAAATGAATAGCAGGCCCGCATTAAAGCTTCCTGTTTTAGGATCCATTCCATCTGCATATGAATAAGGACGTCGCAGTATCTTTGCTTTTCCGTCCCCCCTAGATAGACTCATATGCGAATCTTTGGGAATGATCCGATTTCCATTTGGGTCTTTAGCTTCCAGGTCAGGGCTATCAAACTCATTCTTCATTCCTAGTGGAGCTCCACTGTCCCGATGTCGGCCAAACGTATTTTCTTGTTCTTTCAATATTGTGCGGTCCCAAACTTCAATGTACATCTGAATTCGGCGCACCACCATATAACTGCCTCCAATAAGCCAGTCAGGCCCGTCATCAGCCTTTACCCAAACATGCTCATTCATTTCACTGTTATTATTCTTATCCGGATTGGCAGTCCCATCCTTAAACCCAAATAAGTTTCGCGGTGTCGTTTTTTGTGAATCGGCTTGCTTAGTCCGTTGAAAACCTGTCTGTGCCCAATGAATGATTGTTTTCCCTCTCCCGATTCTCACTAAATTCCGAACAGCGTGAAAAGCCACTTGAAGATCATCTGCACATGCTTGAATACAAATATCCCCACCGCTCCATTCTTCTTCTAATGCATCTAGAGGGAATTTGGGCAGGTCCTTTAATTCAGCAGGTCGTTTCGATTTCAAACCAAATCGATCTTTCCCATCTTTCGAAAATAGGGTAGGACCCACTCCAAAAGTAATCGTTAAATTGGAAGGTGATAATTCTTTCGCTTCCCCCGTATCTTTTGGAGGCATATTTGTATTAAGAGATGCTTCACCAATTAAATCTCCTGCTGTCATCTGAGCCGCAGCCTCTGTCCAATCCTTAAACAGCTGGATTAAATCAGACCTATTATCTGTCGTTACTTCCAATGATGCAAAATAAAGGTTATCTTGCGCTTCAGTGGTGATACCAGCCTGATGCGCTCCATAAAATGGGACAATATCTTTAGTTTGCCCCTTTGCCTTTTGATCAGAAAGAGTCAGCAGTCCTCCAAATCCAGATGCCCCTATCGCGACTCCGATTCCACCGACTCCTGCCGTTTTCAACATATTTCTACGACTTACTTTTTTTGTAAAAATACCAGTTTCATCTTTTGGCGTGTTTTCTTTCAATTATGATTCCTCCGTTACAATCCCTATTTGCGAAAGTGGTTCAGCTAATGCATCAATTGCTTGGCTCAACTCTTTGACTTCAGATTCCTTTAAATCCGTATATGAGATGTAGCCATTTCCTTCTTTATGCTTTTCAAGCAAGCCGTATACATCGTCAAAACGTTTTTGGATTTCCGCAGCAAGCTTCGGATCCTTTTCTTTCAGCGCTGGCGTAAGCAGTTCATAGATCTTTTCTGCACCTTCTACATTTGCAACGAAATCATATAAATCCGTATGAGAGTATCGGTCCTCTTCTCCTGTAACTTTACTGGTAGAAACTTCATTCAATAAATCCACTGCACCCGTGATTAATAAATCAGGTGTGACCTCAACCGTTTCAACTTTGGCACGAAGCAAATTGACATCACTCATTAATTGATCTGCATACCCTTCGTACCCCTTGGTTGTGTTTTCTTCCCATAACCCCATTTCAATCCGGTGGTAACCGCCCCAGTCTGCATCTTTGACGTCCCCTTTACGCGCATCAATTTTCGGATCAAGATCCCCAAATACTTCTGCGATCGGTTCCGCTCTCTCATAATGCATGCGGGCTGGTGCGTATGCTTCCTTCGCTTTTTCAATATCTCCGGAAGATACCGCCGTAGTAAATTCTTCCGTTGCGTTTACGAACTCTTCTATTTCACCAATTGCATATTCCCTGTACTCGGTAGATACATCATCAAGCTTACTCGCACTCGCTTCTTTGGCGTTATCATCTGCGGGCTTAGTTTCTTCCTTTTTCTGCGTACAGCCAAATAATAGGCTTGTTGATAGTAAGACTGCTAATGTCGCCTTTGCTTTCTTCATATTGTATTCTCCCTTAGAAATGATTTGTAGATTCATATTATCAGATAATGAAAATCATTATCAATATATATTTTAATGAAAATGCGACATTTTTCATTCTCTTCGAAAAAATCCACCCACTTTACCTTTTCCCTTCCGTATATAAAAAGCTTACAGCGGCTAAAAATAAAAAAAGGCAGTGTTCTTTCAACTACCTCTAACGCTCACTCATTAACTTGTCATTTTCTTTGTCCATGATTTTTGTGATGTCCTCAACAAATTGATTGATAAATATTAGCTCTTGCTCATTATAAGCGGAACATAAATCTTTGGTGGCCATAGAGAGTGATTGATAGTGTGATTTAATCTGTTCCTGTCTTTCGGATATCGGTGCAATCATTACCCGTCTTCCGTCCATATGATCTCGTTCTCTTTTAACATAACCGGATTTCTCAAGGCGATTGATCAGTGCCGTAACCGAGCCCGTACTCAATCCTGTAATTTTGGATAGTTCTCCAGCGGTTATTGGTCCTGTTTCATTCAATATTTCCGCACTCTTTAAATCCGTATGGGACACCCCTATTTTCTGAGCCATGTTTTGTTGAAATAAAACGGATCTCATTCCATACCTTTGCAAACTGTGTGTTAAACTCTCTAACAGAGCTGCATTCACCCCATAATCGCTTGACATAAAATGCCACCCCTTTTACACTTGAATTTATCTTGATTTTCAAGATAAATGTTTTGTTTCATCTTAACGTTTACCCTTCAACCATGTAAAGGAAATTCATGAGCTGGTTGATGCGAAGGAGGAAAATAAATGAACGATCAAAAAAAACAAAGATTCATTGTTGCCGGTTTATTATTGGGTATCTTGATGTCAGCAATGGATAATACGATTGTTGCGACTGCAATGGGAACGATCGTTTCCGATTTAGGCGGGTTCGATAAGTTTGTATGGGTGACATCTGCCTATATGGTCGCCACGATGGCAAGTATGCCGATTTTCGGTAAGCTTTCCGATATGTATGGAAGAAAAAGGTTTTTCATTTTTGGACTCATAGTCTTTTTAATCGGTTCCGCTTTATGCGGTATGGCTCAGAGCATAGTACAGTTAAGTATCTTCCGTGCCATCCAAGGTATAGGCGGAGGAGCTTTGATGCCAATCGCCTTTACAATCATTTTCGATATTTTCCCACCTGAGAAACGAGGAAAATTGACAGGGCTTTTTGGTGCTGTATTTGGGGCCTCCAGCGTATTGGGACCACTTTTAGGTGCATATATTACCGAATATTCCAGCTGGCGCTGGATTTTCTACGTCAATGTTCCGATTGGAATCATCTCTTTATTTTTTATCTGGAAATATTACAAGGAGTCAGCCAACACCCAAGAGCAAAAAATTGATTGGGGTGGTGCAGCAACTCTCGTCATTGCCGTTATCAGCTTAATGTTCGCTCTCGAACTGGGCGGAGAGTATGGCTGGGGTTCATCTCCTATCATAGGTCTGTTTGCTAGCTTTGTGGTTTTCTTCATTTCTTTTTTCTTTTTCGAAAAAAGGGCAAAGGATCCAATCATCTCATTATGGCTGTTTAAAAGGCGATTATTTGCCACTTCTCAAATTTTAGCCATTCTTTATGGCGGTACATTCATTATTTTAACCGTTTATATTCCGATTTTCGTCCAAGCGGTTTACGGTGGTTCCGCAACAAATGCCGGATTGATCCTCACCCCTATGATGCTCGGTTCGGTATTCGGCAGTGCAATTGGCGGGATATTCAATACAAAGACAAGCTTTCGCAACTTAATGACGATTTCCGTCATCTGCTATTTTTCGGGTATGCTTTTATTAGGGACCATTACTCCTGATACCAGCAGGACTTTATTAACTTTATACATGATTCTGACTGGGTTTGGCATGGGCTTTTCCTTCTCCCTTTTGCCTATTGCCTCCATTCACAATTTGGAACCAAGATTCCGGGGGTCGGCCAACTCAACAAACTCATTCCTCCGTTCTTTTGGGATGACACTCGGTGTAACGATTTATGGAGCGATTCAGAACAATGTGTTCACAAGTAAAATGGCGGATGCATTTAAAGGAATGCAAGAAAACCCGGATACAGCCGGATTAATCAAGGACCCACGTCAACTCTTCCAATCGGACGCACGTGCCGAGATTCCGGACTTTGTCCTGGATAAAATCGTTCATGCGATGTCCGATTCGATTTCACTAATATTCACCTTGGCCCTCATTCCGATTGGTCTTGCAGCAATCACTGTGTTCTTTATGGGAAAAACAAGAGTGGAAACAACTTCAAATGAGGAATCATTAAAATAAATAAAGGCGCTGGACTTCCAGCGCTTTTTATTTATTTTCATTCCTTCTATTTAGGAGGTGAAAATTGCCGAAAAATCAGTCTACTACTAAAATATAAGTAACACATTCACATACCGAGGTGAGAAGTTTGAAGATTGTATGTTTTGGTGACAGTTTAACCAGAGGCATTTCTTATGTTAAGGGACGGCTTCGCATTATTAAAGAAAATTATCCGAACTCTTTAGCTAAGCTTACAGAATCATTGCCATTCGTGGAAGTTTTGAATAAAGGGGTTTTCAATGACAACTCCGACCTGTTGGTTAGCCGGATCGAGAAAGACGTCATGTCGGAAAATCCCGATATCGTATTAATAGAGGTCGGTGGAAACGACTGTAACTTCCATTGGGATGAAGTAGCCAAGAATCCAGATGGTAACCATGAGCCCATCGTTCCAATCGAACGTTATCTGGAAAATATCACACAACTTGTCAAGCAGGTTCAGGACGAGCATGTAACACCTTTCCTTTTAACTCTCCCACCTTTGGACCCTGCCAGGTATTACAGATCTATAGCTGATAAATTCGGGCATTCGATCGGGCATTTCGTTTCCCATGTCGGAGGTATTGAACATTGGCATGGGATGTATAATCGCCAATTGAAAAACCTTGCAGAAGATCTTAAGGTGCCTTTGATTGATGTCCGTTCCCATATTAAATCCTCCGGCGACTTGGGTCTCTTGATTAGTGATGATGGCATCCACCTCACTTCCGAAGGGTATCAGCAAATGAGCATGGCCATATTCTATGATTTGCAAAAGCATATGGCAGTGGAAATAACTCCTCGGCCATAAAACAGAAAAAAAGGCAAAGCATGGCGCTTTGCCTTTTTTGGGTTTTTATAGACTTTTCACTTCCACGTTTTCCGGAAGCTTGAAAGGGTTCTCGGTATTGATCCTGTCATAAAACATCATCCCGTTCAAATGATCTAGCTCATGTTGAAAAACGATTGCAGCAAAGCCCTTCAGCCGCATCTCTATTTCCTCACCATTACCATCCACCGCTTTAATTTTAACCCGTTCATAACGCGGTACATATCCTTTAACATCACGATCGACAGAAAGGCAGCCCTCACTTTGCGGTAAATAGATCATTGTGGCAGAATGACTGATAATTTTCGGATTCACAAGGGCATATTCAAACAGCTTCCCCTTTTCGTCTGGAAAATACATGACGAACATGCGTTTATTCAAGCCTATCTGATTTGCAGACAACCCAACGCCTTCACGCAAGTTGTACTTCTTTTGGAGTTTTGGGTCCTGGCTATTTTTAAGGTATTGCATCATGCATTCCAACGTTTCACGATCTTCATCCGAAATCGGCAGGCTAACTTCATCCGTTACCTGACGCAGAATTGGATCTCCTTCTCTAACGATATCCTTCATCGTAATCATATAGTCTTTTATAAATTTACTCATAGAACTTCACACTCTTCTACCATTTTATTTTTTCATGACTTAGACCATTTCACTTTAGCATTTCGCATTTAAAAAGTCTAATATGCAGGTTAGAATAAATTTCCCTAAATCCTGGACTCCATTACTAAAATTTTCAATATTGAATTTCATTTCCTTACTCTAACATTATTTACCTTAACTTTAGGGTACAAAGACCTATATATTAAACGTTTAAAAATTCTATACTGAATATATATTCTTAAAGGAGATGAAAAATTGAATTCGAACTCTAAATTTGTTTCGAAGTTGCTGCCGTTCTTGACGGCTTTCATTGTGATAATTGCTGGAATCAGTTGGTATGTTGTTACACAGTCAAAGGATATGGTCATTCCTTTTTCTTCTGTAGAAAAGACGATTAAAGCTCAAAATGGAGCCCCTGTCACCATTGAAGAAAAAAAGGATGGCACTCTTCACATCTCCACACCAGATGGAGAATACGTTTCTAGTATTCCTCCCAACAGTCAAATGATCAATAAACTTGTCGAAACATATAACGTTCAATATTCTTTTTCATCAACTAATAAATCAGCAATATGGATTCTAGGCGGATTGTTGGCGGCTCTCGTCGCAACCGGTGTCATTATACAGAAAAGATCAAAAGGTGGATTACGGATTGGCAGCAAGAAACAAAGCCTTTCCACCCCTAAGCCTCTACCAGAGATAACCATGGATGATGTAGGCGGTTTGCAAACCGAAATCAAACAGGAAATCTTACAGACGCTCACTACACTAAAAGAACCTGAACGTTCAGCAAAGATTGGAATTAAACCGCCTCAAGGCATTTTATTATACGGCCCCCCTGGGACGGGGAAAACGCTGCTTGCCCAGGCAATCGCAAAAGAGCTTGGTTCAAACTTCTTCTCTACGAGCGGTTCGGCCTTCAACGAAATGTTTGTTGGAGTCGGTGCAGCCCGTGTCCGCAGTCTTTTCCAAAATGCACGTAAGCAATCGCCAGCTGTCATTTTCATCGATGAAGTGGATGCGTTGGCCGGCAAAAGGAAAGCTCATGGCGGGGAAGAAGGCGAAAAAACGTTAACTGAACTGCTTGTGCAATTGGATGGAGGCCATCCAAATGAAGGCATTTTATTCATCGCAGCGACCAACCGGAAAGATATGCTCGATGAGGCATTTCTACGTCCGGGCAGGATCGATTTCTCTTTCCAAGTTCCACTCCCAGATACACAAGGAAGAAAGGAAATCATCGATATCCATTCGAAGGGAAAGCATTTGGCAACGGATGTCCTTGCCTCCTTGGATGAATTGGCTGAAAGTACATCCGGTTTCTCCGGTGCTGACTTAAGTGCTCTATTCGATACTGCCTCACGTCATGCACTGAGGAATGAACAGGATATGATTCGTAAACAGGATCTTGATTATGCCATTGACCGTACGATACTTGGAGCCACATCACGTACTTTGAATGATGTGGATACGAAGCGGCGTGTGGCCATTCATGAAAGTGGACATGCCCTGATTGCAGCTTTGACAAAGCCTGGTTCTGTTCGAAAGGCGACCATCATTCCGCGTGGGGAAGCCCTTGGATATGTAGCGCCGATACCAAAAGAACTACATCTAGCTACAGCAAGCGAATTGCTTGATCAAGTCAAAATGATTTTAGCGGGCGGCGTGGCGGAAAGAATGTATTTAGGGGAACACAGTATTGGTGTAGGCGGAGATGTACAGCAGGCGAAACATCTACTTGAACAAATGGTCGATACGGGAATGCTTCAAGATGGATTTACCCTCACTTTCAATAAAGGTGAGAAGGAACAAAAGATGCAGGAATTATTCACCAAAGCGATTCAGGAAACGGAAATGTTGATTGATACGAATCGCCAACAGTATGATGAGCTCGTTGATGAGTTATTGAAAAAAGAGACACTCGATGGATCAGAAGTTCAGCGTATCGTTGATGCTTCAGAAATAACCAGCGTATGCTCGAATGCTTAACACTATTTTCTGCTGAGTGTTTTTAAACCTACTCTGTGTTTGGGGCCTGTTTGAATCGAACAGGCTCTTTTTTTTGATCATATTCGGAGGCGACCCGTAAAGCTAAGAAGTGAGGACAGGGGAAATTAACCAGAAGGAAATTCCGTCCACTCTCTGTGAGTGGATTTCAGCATATAAAAGGGCTCTCGACATTGTCGACAGCCCTTTTTCAAGGTTTGCACCTATCACTTTATAGTTTTTCCAACTGGATGATACCTGGTGTGTTTTGTTTCTGGATCCCTGCCTTTTGCAATTTCACTGCCGTTCCTTCTGGTAAGTTAGTGAATATGATAGGAGTGACCGTAGACGGAGCATTCCGTTTTATGAAATCTAAATCAATTTCCAAAAGAGGTGTTCCTTTTGTTATCTTTTGACCTTCTTGCACAAGAGATGTAAAGCCTTCTCCATTTAATTTAACTGTATCTAAGCCAACATGGATCAGAATTTCCAGTCCATTATTCATTTTCAATCCCAATGCATGATTTGTTGGGAAGATACTAAGCACTTCCCCATCGATTGGTGATACTAGTTTCCCATTGACTGGCTCGATAGCAAAGCCATCACCCATCATTTTCATCGCAAATACTTGATCGGGAACCTGTTCTATCGGCAAAACGGTTCCTTCGATTGGAAGGACAAAGTCATTTGCCCCCAAAGTTTGGTTTTCTTCCACTCTTTCCTCTGCCACTTGTGCAGATGGACCTGTTTTCACTTGGATTGGATCGACGCCATTCTTGACAAGTTGTTTCATCGCATTTGCCACAAATTCAACATTCGTTCCAACAATGACTTGCACACTTGATTTATTCAATTTCATTACACCGCGCGCACCATGCCTTTTTAAGGCGGCTTCATTCACATTACCTGTATCGGCAACTTCTAAACGTAAGCGTGTTGCACAGTTATCAATTAGCTTTATGTTTTCTTTACCGCCAAGATCTTGAATGAAAAGCGATCCCATATCGGTATATTTATCCCCTGTTTTCACAATAGTTTCTTCTTCCACATCTTCCTCATCGTCTTCACGGCCAGGTGTTTTTAAATCCATGATCTTGATGACAAAATAGAAAATCACGAAGTAAACGACAGCGTATACTAAGCCAATCGGTATTAACCATAGTGGTTTTTGCGCAATGCCAAAGTTCAAGAAATAATCAATGGCTCCTGCGGAGAATCCAAAACCGTGATGAATATCCAATATAACAGCAAGTGCCAGAGAGACCCCGGTTAATAAGGCATGTATTACATATAACACTGGCGCGATGAACATGAACAGAAATTCAATCGGTTCAGTGATTCCTGTTAAGAACGAGGTGAAAGCTAACCCGAGCAGCATCCCCGTCACCAATTTACGTTTCTCTTTCTTAGCAGCTGCAATCATCGCTAATGCTGCAGCGGGAAGGCCGAACATCATGATTGGGAAAAAACCAGTCATGAAAGGTCCAGCAGTTGGATCACCTGCGAAGAACCGGTTTATATCACCGGTCGCTCCATTGTATTCACCAAATACGAACCATACCATACTATTCAAGACGTGATGCAAACCTACTGGAAGCAATAAGCGATTCAATACGCCAAATACGCCAGCACCTAAAGCTCCTGCGCCTGTAATCCAGTCTCCAACGTTATTGATTAGATCTTGAATAGGAGGCCATACAAAACCGAATATTCCCGCAAGTAAAATCATCGCCAGAGATGTGATGATCGGAACAAATCGTTTCCCTGAAAAGAATCCAAGCCATTCAGGGAGTTTTATTTCAGAGTATCTATTATATAGGAAGGCAGCAACTATACCCGATATAATACCTCCTAATACAGCCATGTCGATATCTTTATTAATCGCTTGTGTACCATTCGTCAAAACAAAGTAACCAACAAGACCAGCTAATGCCGCAGCACCGCTTCCATCTTTGGATAATCCAATCGCTATACCTAAAGCGAACAGTATGGCAAGGTTATCAAAAATTGCTTTTCCCGAGGCAGCCATAAATGCAATATCAAGTAAATCCGGTTGCCCTAACCGAAGCAATAAAGCAGCTGCTGGTAAAACAGCAATTGGCAACATCAAAGCTTTCCCAATTTTTTGTAGAAAATTTAACATCTAACTCATCTCCCTTGTTCCTAACATCTTTTGATTCAGCAGAATGACAAGACATATAAAGCGTTTTCATTTTGTCAATAGAATAATTTTTCTTTGGCTTATACTAGCACAGAAAATATATAGATGTCTATACCAATTCATCTGGAAATATACTATATTCTTAGAATATAAGAGAAAAACATCATCATTTACCCCTTAACTGGTCTAGACAACTATTAATAAAAACGATAAAATGAGGGCAAAATATAAGAGACCAATTCATGACTCATTCATTAAGTTTTACTTTCACAAAGGAGATTATGTATGAAAACATTCATTATTAATGATCTGATAGTTCATAGCGAAAACGAAACATACAAAAATGGGTACATTAAGGTCGTGGATGGAAAAATTGCCGAAGTTGGGCCAGTAAACCAATACAAACATGACGATGATGTTAAAGTAATTACTCTTTCATCAGATTACCAGGTAATTCCCGGTGCCATCGACATTCATATCCACGGAGCATCCAATTCCGATGCAATGGATGCCACACATGAAGCATTATCCACAATGGCAGAGACTCTTCCCAAAGAAGGAACCACCAGCTTTCTGGCCACTACAATGACTCAAACTACCGAAGCCATTGAATCAGCACTACTTAATGCTGGTAAATATATCGAAAATCAATCTCAAGAACACGCTGAAATAATTGGAGTCCATTTAGAAGGTCCTTTCATTTCACCGGTCCGTAAAGGAGCACAGCCTGAAGAGCATATCGTTGACCCTGATGTCACTCTATTTAAAAGGTGGCAGGAAATGGCCGAAAATCAAATCAAGCTTGTAACGCTTGCTCCTGAACAACCAAACGGATTAGATCTTGCCGCTCACTTAAAGGCAACTGGTGTCGTCGCTTCCATTGGACATTCAGATGCAACATATGACCAAATCGATGAAGCAATCCAAGCAGGGACTACCCACGTTACACATCTTTATAATGGGATGCGGGGACTCCATCACCGTGAACCTGGTGTTTTGGGAGCTGCTTATCTTCGAGACGAGCTATATGTTGAACTTATTGCTGACGGGATTCACTGCAGGCCGGAAATGATCAAGCTGGCATATAACCAAATTACTAGCGAACGAATGATTTTGATAACGGATTCGCTTCGTGCCAAATGGCTTGAAAAGGGAACCTATGATTTAGGTGGTCAGCCTGTGTATGTTAACGAAACGAAAGCAACGCTTTCAGATGGTACACTAGCCGGCAGTATATTGAAAATGAACGATGCCATCAAGAACACAATGGAATATACCGATTGTTCCATGACTGACATTATAAAAATGACGGCGGAAAACCCTGCCAAACAACTTCGGATTTTTGACAGAAAAGGAAGCATCCAGGTCGGCAAAGACGCCGATCTTGTAATATTGAATGACCGCTTGGACGTTGAAATGACGTTCTGCAGAGGAAATTTAGCTTTTAAAAAGGAGAATGTATAATGAATATCATACAAGTGCAGGACTACATGGAAATGAGCCGGACAGCCGCAGAAATAGTGATCGGAAAAGTCAAAGGAAATCCTAATATCAAATTGGGCCTTGCAACAGGCGGTACCCCTAAAGGAATGTACGATAATTTGATTGAAGATCACGTGCGCAATCATACTTCTTATGAAAATGTAACGTCTTTTAATCTTGACGAGTATATCGGCTTAAAACCAAATGATCCAAACAGTTACCATTATTATATGAATGATTCCCTATTCACTCACATCAATATAAATAAAGAGCGCACTCACCTGCCAAATGGCACAGCAGATGACACCAACGGAGAATGTAAACGGTATGATGAAATGATTGATTCCGTCGGAGGGATCGATCTTCAGATACTTGGCATTGGGCAAAATGGCCATATTGGTTTTAATGAACCTGGAACTTCCTTCACATCAGGTACACATGTCGTGACACTCGAAGAATCCACGCGTCAAGCGAATGCACGTTATTTCGATTCCATAGACGAAGTTCCTACACATGCCGTTACGATGGGCATTTCAACAATCATGAAAAGCAAAGAAATTCTGCTGCTGATATCTGGTGAAGAAAAAGCCGAAACCTTGAAGAAATTGATACACGGTGACATTTCAGAGGAATTCCCTGCATCTATCCTAAAAAAACATAATAATGTTACAATTATCGCAGACCAAAAAGCGTTACCCGGAGTGATAATACCCTAAAAGGAGCGAAAGTCGATGATTGATAAAAACTCACCTCTTCCGATTTATTTTCAAATCGAAGAACAAATAAAAAGACAAATAGAAAACGGTGAGTTCCAAGCGCACGATGCCCTTCCATCTGAACGCGAATATGCCGAGCAATTCGGAATTAGCCGGATGACCGTCCGGCAAGCCATAAATAATTTGGTGAATGACGGATACTTATACCGTCAAAAAGGAAGGGGAACCTTTGTCGCCGATAAGAAGTTGGAGCAGCAGCTCAATGGGTTGACCAGCTTTACAGAGGATATGAAAGCCAGGGGGTTAAATCCAAGCAGTAAGCTGCTGAGCTTTGAAATCATTCCGGCTAATAAGAAAATTGCCAGTGAATTGCACATTTCCCTTCATGCTCCCGTTTATGAAATAAAACGCATTCGCTTGGCTGATGATGTTCCAATGGCACTCGAGACCGTGTACATGTCTGCTAATTTAATTAAAGGACTAACGGAAGAAATCATTAACCTTTCCCTTTACCAATATGTGGAGAATTACATTAAACTTAAAATAGACTATGCTTCACAAACATTGGAATCAGCGATTGCTTCTGAATTGGAAGTGACCCATTTAGCGATCCCAAAGCACTCACCCATATTATTCATTCAAAGGAATACATTTTTAATAGATGGAACCCCTCTTGAATATGTTAAATCGGGTTATCGTGCAGACAGGTATAAGTTCACTATCACTATAACCAGATAATCTTGAATATTTTTGATATACAAAAGGGCCAATCACTAGAGTCTATTAATTGCTAAAGGTAATCGGAGGGTGTCACATATATGAATTCATACTTTGAAGAAGTTCAGGCTTTACTCAAAATTGTGGGAGAACAGGAAAAGCAATCAATTAAGGAATCTGTGGAACATATCTCGAAAGCAGTGGTGTCGGATGGAGTCATTCATCTATTCGGAAGCGGACATTCTCATATTTTGACGGAAGAGGTATTCTACCGGGCAGGTGGGTTAGCCGCCATTCATCCTATTTTCGTTGAAGATTTGATGCTTTTTAAGGGAGCATCTAGGTCATCGCAACTCGAAAGGCAAAATGACCTATCTGAGAAATTCATGCTTGATGAGGATATCCGTCCTGGCGATGTCTGTATTGTCATTTCATCGTCTGGTGTGAATCCCGTTCCCATCGATGTAGCTATAATCGCAAAAGAAAAGGGCGCCTTTGTCATTGGACTTACATCACCGGGGTATGCAAACAGTTGTCCTTCACGGCATAAAAAGAAGCTTTATCTCCACGATGTCGTTGATTTGGTCATAGACAATCATATTTCCAAAGGTGACACATTGCTGAAATCAAATAATATATCCTTTGGTTCCGGATCGACCGTAATCGGGGCCGTCCTTCTCAATATGATTTTCACACAAGTCATTGAAACGATTATTGAATCAGGAGTGACCCCTCCCGTATTTCTAAGCAGTAATATCGAGGGGGCAGATGAACACAATCAAAAGATTATCGCGAAATATAAAACAAGAATCCCCCAATTGTGAATCGATATAGCCAAAAAGGCATACATAAGCTTTTATGTTCCACATGATGAAATAATAAAGAAGGCATCCATTCGAATGCCTTCTTTATTTTATAGTCCCTTTTAATCCCTTTTTTTCAAAAATGGCCACCAATTCGTTTTCCAAACGTTGCAACCATTACTGAACAACGGCAAGATGACAAACGCGTATAAAGCAAGCCCCACCAATATTAACGTGGCAATCTCCAAGAGTGATAACACCCCAGCCGGCATCAGCTCAGCAAAAGTTCCCCCATCTTATTGACATAGAAGAAAACTTCCATATATCGATCAATCAAACCAGAAAATTTTTCATTTGTCATCGTTGCACCTCTCAAAAAGTAGCTCAATCATTAAACTATATGTAGCTTACTACTGTTTTATTTAACGTATCAATCCCATAATAGTTTATTATTCCTAGTTTAACTCATGGTAAATGAGGGAAAACCAAAGTAAGCAAACAATCTACTATTCTAAGGGAGGAAATATAAATGACTCAAACAACTATCGAAACTCAAACGAATAGCAAACTGTTAAAAGGGATTCTAATTGGAGGACTTGTTGGTGGTGCGTTAACCTTGCTTGACTCCAATACAAGAAATAAAGTAAAGCGTTCAGCCGTCCTTTTAAAAGACAACTCCATGAATATGATTGAACAGGTCAAGGAGAATCCCGGCGAAATGAAGGAACAAATGGTATCAGGAGTCAAAGGCGCAACAGAGACGATTAAAGAGGCAATCAATGACGTTGAAACCTTATATGAAACCGTCAATGAAGACGTGGTGGGTAAAGTATCCGAAGTAAAGGATATCTCCACTAACGCCCTTGGTACAGCTAAGGACGCAACAAATGAATTAAAGGACATCAGCTCAAAAGTGGTCGTTGCCGGTAAACAACTGAAGGAAACACCAACACAATCATTGAAGTCAGATAATAAAAAAAGTGAAAAAGAGAGCGATGACGTCGTTACAAAATCAGGATTATCCAATCAAAAATCAATTTCATCGAACTTCTAATATATAAAAAAGCTGAGGCATTATGAAGTGACCCTTTGTAAAAGACATTTAAAAAAAGCTAGGCAACTTGAAGGAGATGCTGTCTGTATTTTGCAGGCGGCATCTTTAATGGTCGACAAATAAGCACGTTTGCCGTGATGGTAAGTTAAGTAAGTGATGTCCGTTCATAATACTTTGCCTGCGACACCTTGTTTGAATGGACGCTGTAGGAGGTTTGGATAAGTACGGTGTTCGTGTGTCGCTTTTGCCATTCGGCGATAAGGATTCGCTTTTCAGATCGGGCAGATCCTATTAAATTTATTCATAATGCGACGAGTTCTTTTAAGTTGTAAGTGATTTGATACTGATTTTCTAACGTCATTTTAATTTGACACGCACCTTTTTTTCTTCGACGAAAATGATAGGCCTTTAAAATTATATCTTTACTTCTTCATCCGCCGCATCACGTGCTGCACGCTTTTGTGCTGATTTCTCTGTGAAATAATTATAGTAACCAGAGCGAGACACACTGATGATTTCACAAAGATAGCGTACAAGGCGCTTTAATTGATATTTTTCAATTGTCTGATGAACCAATTCAAATTTTTGTTCCGCTACAAGTTTGATTTCTTTTTCAACATCTGCCTTTCGAGTAGATCAAGCGTTTTTAAAAGTTCATTCCCCGCCTGTAAGAATCGATTTTGTGCTTCAAGTCGTGCGAATTTTTCTTCTAAACTTAATTCTCGCTCTTGGGGACGTCTTGAATTTGTTTTTTCTTGCATCTTGTAGACTTTCTTCTCCATTTTCACGATGAGCTGCACGCCAGCGTTTTCCTGCAGATTGTATACGTTTTAAGCCGATTAGTTCAATATCTAAACCTGCTTCTTCAAAAATAGTTCTTGGTATTTTCCCTTTCTCATTTTCAGTAATAAATAGGCGTTTAAATTCATCTGTGTACGTGATGGCCTTGTCACTAACAGCTTGAACATGAGGATTACATTTTAGTTGTGCTTGTTCTTTCTCCGTAAATAATCGTTTGGTCATCTTAGTTCACTCCGACGTGTTTTTTCTTATTATAAACAAAAGTACCCTACAGGATAGACTTTTTTCAAAGTGTCTATTCTATAGGGTACATTTTATTACGCCCCAGCTTTTTGTTGTTCCATATATCATTTCACTTGATAACCTTATTCAGAACCCTCTATTTTATTTGTAATCTCATGATCTTTTTTCACTTCAGCTAACCAAGCTGGATATTCCTCTTGTAATCTTTCAGAAAGAAGCGTTTCCTTGATTTCCTCTTTACTGTCTTCTAAATTAGCTTTTTTTGCTTCCTTTTTACCGGTTACTTTTATGATGTGATAACCATAATCGGATTTGACTGGATCACTGACTTTGCCTATATCAAGATCAAAGGCAACATCTTCAAACTCATCCACCATATTCCCTTTCCCAAAGTATCCTAAGCTTCCACCGTTATCTGCCGTTTCTGTATCAGTGGAATATTCAGCTGCCAATTTAGCGAAATCACCGCCCTCTGCAATTTCCTTCTCAACCTTTTTAGCCGTTTTTTCGTCTTCGACTAAAATATGACTGGCTTCCACTTGTTCAGCTTGTGCAAATGTATCTTTATTATCTTCAAAATACGTACTGATTTCATCGTCTGTAACGGTAATTCTCGGTTCGATCAGTTTTTTCGTTTGCAGATAAACCACGATATCATTTTTCAAGGCTTCCATGGACGAACCGCTTGCTTCCAATTGCTCTTTTAACGACTTTTCATCGCCATAGGACTCAGCCATGGTATCTATTTCTTTTTGGATTTCTTCATCCTTAATTTTAATTCCTTCTTTTTCCGCTTCCAATTCAACCAATTTATTCGTAATTAACAGGTCTAAAGTATCTGCTCCGTACTCTGCAACAAGCGCGTCATACAGCTCATCCTTACTGATTTTCTCGCCATCGATACTTGCCATTGTCTTATTCTTATCCGTAGACGAAATCATCGCAAATGCCATGATCCCGGCAATGATTAAAGTGCTCCCTGCCCAAACATATGCCTTCGTGCTTCTTAATAGGTTCATGAATGCTCTCCCTTAATTTTTCTATTATGATAGCTTGGAAATATTAATCAATCCTTAAAATATTAGTTCCACCTGTGGCATTTCCCATCATTATGCTAACATACTTATATCCTACTGATATTTTAGAGCATTTTCTGGCCTACTAACATTTTACATTGCTATAAATTCATTATTACAAAGATCTAAATTATACCGTTATATTGACTTTTGATATATAGGTAATGGTGGCGAAGCAACGGAGATCATACGTCAAAAACTCAGAAAAAAGCATGGTATAAGGGGGATACCTGTACACCATGCTTTTCTTGTATTATTTACGATGCATCTTAAACTCAAGGAAGAGTTCGTTGTAATGGGCCAAGTTTTTCTTCCCAAGGTTTTCGTACACTTCCAGCTTCTCTGTCAGTTCTGGTGATGGATAGAAACGTTCATCCTTCACCACTTCTTCAGGCATATATTTCAGTGCTTCTTTATTAGGGGTCGAGTAGCTTACATATTCGGCATTCTGTGCCGCAACTTTTGGGTCCAGCATGAAGTTGATGAACTGGTGAGCCGCATCGGCATTTTTGGTTGTTTTCGGGATGACCATATTATCAAACCATAAATTGGACCCCTCTTTAGGGACCACATATTCGAGATCTTCATTTTCAGCCATGATTTCAGAAGCCACTCCGGACCAAACAAGCCCAATCGCCGCTTCCTGGGTTTCCAATAGCATGCGGCTTTCATCTCCAACGATCGCTTTAATATTTGGAGTGAGTGCATCAAGCTTGGACTTTGCCTCTTGAAGGTGTTCTTCATCTATATCATTCAATGAATAATTCAAAGAGTTCAGGCCCATGCCCATCACTTCTCTAGCCCCATCCGTCAAAAGTATTTCATTTTTTAAATCTTTATCCCATAAATCCGCCCAAGCCGTTATTTCTTTGCCACCGAGCATCTTGGAGTTGTAAACAATTCCAACTGTTCCCCAGAAATAAGGCACGGAATATTTATTCTCCGGATCGAATGGCAGATTGATGAACCGCTCGTCGATATTTTTCAAATTTGGTAGCTTGGAATGATCCAGGGGAACCAATAAGTCTTCTTGTCTCATCTTATCAATCATATACTCAGACGGTATGGCAATATCATAAGTCGTACCGCCCTGCTCAATTTTAGTCATCATTGCCTCATTTGAATCGAACGTCTCATAAATGACCTTGATACCCGTTTCTTCTTCAAAACGGTCGATTAGATCCGTATCGATGTAATCGCCCCAATTATAGATGGTAAGCGTATTATTGCTCGTAAACCCCTGTGATGAGTTCAATCTTGAAATCGCATATAGCAGCAAGGCGGATACGAGGGAAATGATTAAAAACATTTGGACCAGCCTTTTCATCGTTTCCCCCCCATTCCCGTTTGCCTTACACGTTGAGTTATAAAGTAATAAACGACAACCAACAATAGTGTCAAGGCGAACAGCAGTGTCGATAGTGCATTGATATTCAATGAAATACCACGGCGGGCCAATGAATAGATTTCCACTGATAGAGTGGAGAAGCCATTACCGGTCACAAAGAACGTAACCGCAAAATCATCAAGTGAATAAGTCAAAGCCATAAAAAAACCAGCAAAGATACCTGGTAAGATGTATGGTAGGATGACCTTCGTCAATACATCCCAACGGCTTGCCCCTAAATCCCGGGCCGCATCAATTAAGGTAGGGCTCATTTCCTGAAGTTTCGGAAGGACCAGCAGCACAACGATCGGGATGCTGAAGGCGATATGCGACAACAGTACTGAGTAGAATCCAAGCTTGATCCCAGCCATTGTGAATAGAATCAGGAAGGAAGCACCGATAATCACATCGGGACTGACAATCAATACATTATTCAATGACAATACCGTATTCCTAGCTTTACTGCTCGTAAAGGAACGAATTCCAATGGCTCCAATCACCCCAATGATCGTGGCGATCAGTGCAGATAATAAAGCGATCACAAGCGTATTCAATACAATGATCAACAGCCTTGTATCTTGGAACAACTCCTTGTACCACTCCATGGTGAACCCTTTAAAGTCATACATCGTTCCACCGCTGTTAAACGAGTAAAAGACTAAAAAGAAAATCGGTGCATAGAGTATGAGAAAAATCAAAACGAGAAACCCTTTTGATATTGGTGATAACTTACTACCCAATTTACACACCCTGCTTTCGGTTACCCGTTACAAACATAATCAGGAACATTATAATAATCAAAAATACCGCGATTGTGGAACCCATTCCCCAATCCTGTGTCACAAGGAAGTGCTGCTCGATAGCCGTACCAAGCGTAATGACTCGATTACCGGCAATTAGTCTTGTAAGCATGAACAATGAAAGTGCCGGGATAAAGACTACCTGGCATCCCGTCTTTACACCATCTATCGTCAAAGGAAAAATGACGCGGCGGAATGTCATCCACCGGGACGCTCCCAAGTCATTGGCCGCATCCAAAAGGGTGGGATTCATTTCATCCAGCGCATTGAATATCGGTAAGATCATAAACGGGATGAATATATAAACCGAAACGAATATGAAGCTGAAATCCGTAAAGAGAATTTGCTGCTTTCCGATTCCTACTGCCTCCAGAAAACCATTCGCCACACCATACGTGCCAAAAATGCCAATGAAGGCATAAGCCTTTAAGAGTAAATTAATCCAGGAAGGCACGATTATCAGCAAAAGCCACAACTGCTTATGCTTGGTTTTCGTTAACAAATATGCGGTAGGGTAAGCCACTAAAAGGGATATTCCCGTAATGAGGAAAGCATACCAAAATGAGCTTAAAGTCATTTTTAAATATACTGGTGTAAAGAACTTTTGATAGTTAATCAAAGAAAGATTACCTTCAATGTCGAAGAAGGAATAGTAAAGGATTAACAAAATGGGTGCGACAACGAATAAAGCAATCCATAAGACATAGGGTATGAAATAAATATTCCGTGATAGTTTATTCTGCATGACTTTCCCCATCATGATACGCTTCCAAACGCTTATCGAATTCCTCTTCAGTTTCACCCAATCGCATGACATGAATCGCTTCGGGATCGAAATAAAGACCTATTTCATCTCCAACTGTTGCCTTTTTCGTTGATTGGACAAGCCACTCATTCCCATCATGATCATAGCAGCTGATTTCATAATGCACACCGCGAAATAGCTGAGAGTCCACCCGAACTTGCAGTTTCCCGCGATTGACGGAAGTAATCTCTAAATCTTCCGGGCGGATGACGATATCAACAGCTTCATCGCTATTCAAACCTTGGTCTACACATTCGAACTGTCTGCCGACGAATTCCACTAGGTAATCTTCAATCATTTTTCCTTTTACAATGTTCGACTCACCAATGAAATCGGCAACGAATCGATTCAGCGGTTCATCATAAATATCCGTAGGGGGCCCACTTTGCTGAATTTTCCCTTTGTTAAGGACAAAAATCTCATCTGACATCGCTAATGCTTCCTCTTGGTCATGAGTGACGAAGATGAACGTGATTCCAAGTCTTTGTTGTAGCTCCCGCAATTCATATTGCATTTCTGTACGCAATTTCAAATCAAGGGCAGATAGCGGTTCATCCAGCAGGATGACTTCCGGTTCATTAACTATCGCCCTGGCAATCGCTACACGTTGCCGCTGACCGCCGGACATTTCCCTGATCTCCCGTTTTTCATAACCCTCCAAATTAACAAAGCTGAGGGCTTCCTTCACCTTTATTTCCACTTCGGTATTTTTCATTTTTTTGATGCGAAGACCGAATGCTACATTTTCAAAAACATTTAAATGTGGAAAAAGTGCATAATCTTGAAATACTGTATTTACTTGCCTTTTATTGGCTGGCACATCATTGATCTTTTTTCCCTCAAAGTAAATATCACCCTTGGAGGCCTCCGTAAATCCGGCAATCAAGCGAAGGATCGTTGTCTTCCCACAGCCTGAAGGACCCAGAAGCGTATAGAACTTCCCTCTCTCGATTTCAAAACTAACATTATCGAGAACTACCGTATCATCATCGAATTGCTTCGTAACCTGATCGAAGTGTATTATATTCTCGTTTGCCATAGCTACTTCCCTCTTTCCATTACCTTACTTCATCCGTCTTTACATAGACGATAGCAATTGCTTTGAATTCTATAAGTATGATTCCGTCACCACAAGCAATAACTCGGATGGACCCCCAAAATCATTGATGATTTGGTGTTCATCGGAAGCATGAAAATAAATTGATTCACCTGCCTTGACGAAATACGTATGTGTACCAAGCTTTACAATGACTCTTCCGCTTATTACATAACCGAATGTTTCCGACAAGGATGGTTCAAATTGTTTGAATTCCCCTTTTTCCTGAAGGGTCAAGCGAATCGGTTCCATTTCCTTCTCATTCGATTCAGGCACAAGCCACTGAATTTGATACCCTCGTTCCTCATCGATAAAAAATGTTTGTGCTTCTTCTTCATACACTACTTTTTGGACCTGATCCTCTTCATCGAAGAATTGCTTCGGCTTGCAGCCGAGTACTTCTAATATATTGAAAAGAGTTTCAATGGAAGGGGAACTAAGATCCCTTTCTAACTGTGAAATATATCCTTTGCTTAAATCCGTTCTTTCTCCCAATTCTTCCTGGGTCAATCCTTTTTTCAAGCGAAGGTTTTTTATTTTTTTTCCAATTTGCATCCTATTTACCCTCAATTAGTTTACTTATAGTAAACATGAAGTAGATAAAGTTTTATATAAGTAAACTTCCAGTTTAATTTTATGGATATTATTATACAGGAAATGCTGGAAACTTCAAACGGAATTTCCAGTCATGCAAAAAAGGACCGCCACATGGGAGGCTGCTGAAAAACTCACGTTTTTCTAACTAGTACGGTAAATCAAACTAAAAAAAAGACAATTCTCATTCGATACTTGAATGGAAATCGTCTTTTTTTGCTTCTGTGTGTCACTTTTTTAGGCCAT
>NZ_JAOPHO010000045.1:0-34026 GCF_033141925.1 Peribacillus sp. CSMR9 | reverse complement strand
GATCGCCCTTGGAACAGAACGTTTCTCGGTTTTAGTTTCACGAAGTCAAAGAAGAACCCGAAGGTTCTACTGGCTAAACAAACGATGAAGAGGGTAAAGAAACGAATCAGGGAAATGACCTCGAGAAAATTACCGATACCCATGGAACTCCGAATAAATAAGTTAAAGCAATACCTTAGAGGTTGGATGGGGTATTTCGCCCTCATTGATACTCCGAACGTATTGAAGAATTTAGATTCATGGATTCGAAGAAGACTCAGGATGTGCCTATGGAAGCAATGGAAATTGCCAAGAACGAGGGTGAGGAAACTCAAAGGATTAGGCGTCCCATTTGGAAAAGCATATGAATGGGGAAATAGCAGAAAGGGTTATTGGCGCATAGCGCATAGTCCTATTCTAGACAAAACCCTTAATAATGTTTATTGGCTCCATCATGGGTTAGTAAATCTATATGAACGATATACAAAACTACGTCAGACTTAAACTGAACCGCCGTATACCGAACGGTACGTACGGTGGTGTGAGAGGTCGGAGGCTAGGCGCCTCCTCCTACTCGATTTTTAATGGAATATCTGGAGGGGGAAGTATGAATTATAATAGTGATTCTGCTCCATCGATATAAACTTCCGTGCCCGTAATATGGGAGGACATGTCTGATGCTAGAAACAATACGAGATCACCAGCTTGTTCGGTAGTCCCTGCTTTCTTCGCCAGGGGCTGAGAACCTTGCGGATATTCTATTGGAATCCTGATTTTTTTTAAGTTTTCATCTTCCGGGAAAGTGTTATCGTGAATGTTCGTATCGATGGAGCCGGGACAAATGGTGTTCACCCTGATTTTATATTTTGCCAATTCGAGTGCAGCCATTTTACCAAAAGCGACTTGACCAGCTTTGGATGAGCTATAGGCGGAAAATCCAAAATTCTTGAAATATCGGTTTCCGTTGATGGAGCTATTAATTACGATGCTGCCACCCGTTTCCTTCATATAGGGAATGGCGTATTTGATGGTGAGAAAGGTGCCTTTGAGGTTGATGGTATGTGTCTGATCCCAATCTTCTGGCTTTATATCTTCAATAGGGGCTATCACTCCGTTTATGCCTGCGTTTGCAAATACAAAATCAATTTTGCCAAAATGGTCATAGGCGGCCTTGTAGGCATGTTCAACTTGCTCAGCCTTGGAAACATCCGTTTTAATGATTAAAGCCTCTCTGCCCAGGTTTTCCACTTCTTCCTTCACCTTTTCGGCATTTTCGACTGTACGGTCAAAAAAGATGATGTTCGCGCCGTTTTCAGCAAGTTTAAGTGCTGCACCGCGGCCAATTCCAGATCCTCCACCGGTAATGATGGCAACTTTATTTCTCATTAAATCTGTCATAAACTTCACACGCTCCTTTTAAGTTTTCTTTCCCGTTTAGGGAGTATGTAGAAACATCATGGCAGTGGTTATATAGGAAAATTATAAACGAATATTGCCTGAAAAATCCAATTTAAACGGTTGCCAGTGTTCATTATTCTTTGTTTTTCAAGGAAATGTCTGTATATTGAGGACATGATAAGTTAGCTTGAAAGGGGATAGGCTGTTGATACGAATAGGGGTAATAGGTACAAATTGGATCACGGAACGATTTTTGGAGGCTGTAAAGCATGTAGCGGATTTATCTTTAACCGCCGTGTATTCACGTACAGAAGCGAAAGCCAAGGAATTTGCCAATAAATACGATGTACATACGATTTTTACAAATTTAGAAGAAATGGCGGCCAGCGATGAGATCGATGCTGTATATATTGCCAGCCCTAACTCTCATCATTGCAGGCAAGCCGTGTTGTTTTTACAAAATAAAAAACATGTATTATGTGAAAAACCAATGGCCTCAAATGCGGCAGAAGTAATGGAAATGTTTGAAGCTGCAAAACAAAATGAAGTGCTATTGATGGAAGCAATGAAGTCGACCATCATGCCGAATTTCGAAAGTATAAAGGGGAATCTGGATAAAATAGGGAAGATACGCCGTTTTTCGGGAAGCTTTTGTCAATATTCATCTCGCTATGATTCGTATAAACAAGGCACTGTGCTGAATGCATTCAATCCTGAATTCTCTAATGGTTCTTTAATGGATTTAGGTATTTATGTCCTCTATCCACTTGTTGTACTATTCGGTAAACCAAATAAGGTGCAGGCGTCAGGAACGATGCTTGAATCAGGAGTTGATGGACAGGGTACGATCTTGCTTTCCTATGATGAAATGGAGGCGGTCGTCATGTTTTCGAAGATTACCGAATCCAATTTGCCATCGGAAATTCAAGGTGAACTTGGAAGCATCCTCATTCAGAAAATTTCAGGACCGCAAGCGGTGGAAATCCAGTATCGGGATGGAACAACTGAAAGCATTTCGGCTAAACAGGATATGCCTACCATGTATTATGAAGCGAAAGAATTTGTTGAATTGATACAGCAGGGGAAAATGGAGTCCGATATAAATTCATATTCTAATTCACTGTTGACTATGGAAATCATGGATGAAGCAAGAAAGCAAATTGGCGTCGTCTTTCCTTCAGACCGATTATAAGCACTTAATTGGACATGGCCAAGCAGGAAGGATATAAATGGATGTTACTGTTGCCCCTTAATTGGGTAGAATTTAGTACATGGAAATTTTTATTGTTGGAGGAATGGACATGAATTGCAAAATTAATCGTAATGCAGCAAAGGTCTTACAAAAAATGCTGGGCACTGATGAAGCCGAAGGGAAAATGATTCGTGTATATATCACGCATATGCATGGCGATCATGCCCATTATGAGATGAAACTAGATACACCGGCAGAGCATGATGAAATCGTCAAAACAGATAAAGATATCGATATCTTGCTTGATTCACGTGAGGAATTTCTGGATGGCGTCTGGATTAAATATTTTTATGTACCTGAAGAAGGCTTTGAAATCACGAACCCTTCTAAAGAGCCGCACGGACATCATCACAATTAAGATTAAGGGGGAGGATTTGGCATGAATCAAAAATACGAAAAGATCTTTCAACCATATAAATTTCCATCAGGGGTAGAAGTGAAAAATCGTATCATGATGGCTCCTATGACCACTTATTCTTCGGATGATCAAGGTGTTGTAACTGATGATGAACTGGCCTATTACGCTGAACGCTCGGCTGGTGTAGGTGCGGTGGTCACGGCATGTGCCTATGTATCTGCTGGAGGAAAGGGATTCCCAGGTCAATTTAGTGCAGATGACGATTCATTTATCCCATCTTTGAGAAAATTAGCGGAAACGATTCAGTCTAATGGGTCAAAAGCGATATTGCAAATATATCATGGAGGCCGGCAAAGTCCTCCGGAATTATTGCCAGATAGCCAACCTGTTTCTGCATGTGCCATTGCTTCCAACGATGAAGCACCGGTACCGCGGGAAATGGGTGAAGATGAAATACAAGAAGTAATTAAGGCATTTGGAGAAGCAACAAGAAGGGCCATCGAAGCAGGATTTGATGGTGTGGAAATCCATGGAGCCAATACGTACCTGCTTCAACAATTCTTCTCGCCGCACTCGAACCGCCGTACGGATAACTGGGGTGGAACACTGGGAAAACGATTGATTTTCCCGCTTACCATTGTGAATGAAGTAGAGAAAACGGTTGCTGACCATGCGGAAAAACCATTTATCATCGGCTACCGCATTTCTCCCGAAGAAGGCAGCAATCCTGGAATCACTTTGGATGATACGCTCCAGTTTGTTGATAGATTAGCGAATCAAAACCTGGATTATCTACATATATCGGTAGGTCACTTCTGGAATGGGTCTTTCCGTGAGAGTGATAGGACAAAGTCTCGCATCGTTAAGATCTACGACAAAGTTGGGAATCGAATCCCGGTTGTCGGTGTAGGGTCCCTGCATACCCCCGATGAAGTTGCAGAAGCTATGGAAACGGGTGTCCCATTTATCGCCCTTGGCCGTGAGCTTCTTATGGAACCGCATTGGATTGAAAAAATCAGGTCTGGAAAAGAAGTGGAAATACGGACAACCCTTTCGAAAAAAGATCAGGATGAACTTGTCATTCCAGATCCGCTTTGGGAAAAGTTGATCGGGATAAAAGGTTGGCTCCCGGTTGTGGAGTGATGATGAAACACCATGAATAGATGAGTTACCCGTCCTCTTTAGGTGGACGGGTTTTTGTTGGATTCACACAATAAACCGAGATTGAGAAACAGGCAAACCGATAAAATATCTGATATGGAATTCAATTAAAATGTAACTGTCATACGTATATTACGTACATTCGAAACCGAGTATATTTAATTGCCGAAAAGCTTGTTACTAGGGCAAATTGCTTTATTATTCTATTAGTTCAAAAAAGAATATCAACTTCGGCCAAAGTAGAAGCATTGAATCAGCAGAACGAACGACGTTTATTTTAGTATTGGCACTCGATTTAACCATTTCATTACAGTGAATACTATCTATAACACATATGTTTTTACGAAGATTCTGTAGTCATATACTGAAAAAAATTATATAATCACATTAATATTTGTACCAATAAATAAAATGTATTATTATCAATTTAATAAGATGGTATAAAAAGGGGTGTTACAATGAAGTTTCCGCACGATTTTTTATTAGGAGCAGCCTCTGCTTCTTTTCAAATAGAAGGTGCATGGGATGAGGATGGAAAAGGTGTAACGAATTGGGATGTCTTTTCAAAGATTCCGGGGAAAACTTTTGAAGGTACAAACGGGGATGTAGCCATAGACCATTATCATCGTTACAAAGAGGATATTAAATTAATGGCAGAGATGGGACTTGAATCGTACCGGTTTTCCATTTCATGGGCACGTATTTTGCCCACAGGGGATGGGGAAGTCAATGAAAAAGGCTTGGAATTTTATAATAATGTTATTAATGAATGCTTAAAATATGGGATTGTTCCATTTGTTACGCTGTATCATTGGGATTTGCCTTTGACGCTTGAACAAGATGGGGGATGGACGAATAAGCGAACAGCTGAAGCATTCGTCAAGTATGCGGAAATTTGTTTTCGCGCATTCGGAGACCGCGTCAAACATTGGATCACGTTTAATGAAACGGTTATGTTTTGCGGTTTAGGGTATTTAAAAGGAGCGCACCCGCCTGGAATCCAAAACGATGAAAATAAATACTTTCAAGCGACACATTATGTTTTTTATGCACATGCCAAAGCGGTAGAGGTATACAAGGCACTGAATCATTACGGTGAAATTGGGATTACCCATGTATTCCTGCCAGCTTACAGTATAGATGATAAACATGAGAATGTATTAGCTGCTCGGCATGCCAATGAATATGAAACCTTTTGGTATTATGACCCAATTTTAAAAGGTGAATATCCATCTTATGTGGTTGAGCAATTAAAGGAGAAAGGCTGGACGCCAAGTTGGACTGAAGAAGAACTGGATACGTTAAAAAGAAATGCGGAGAACAATGATTTTATTGGACTTAATTATTACCAGCCCATTCGGGTGGAAAAAAATCGCGAAGCTGTTTCAAACGTGGAGCATTCAAGAGAAACATCTACCCTCGCTCCAGGGAACCCGTCTTTTGATGGCTTTTATCGGACCGTAAAAATGGAAGATAAAACATATACAAAATGGGGCTGGGAAATCTCACCTCAAGGATTTTTAGATGGGCTGCATATGTTAAAAGAGCGTTATGGTGATATTAAAATGTATGTTACAGAAAACGGACTTGGTGATGAGGATCCCATTATCGATGGTGAAATAGTGGATGTTCCCCGTATTAAATATATTGAGGAACACTTAAAAGTGATTAAGCGTGCAATCAAAGAAGGCATCCATATAAAAGGGTATTATGCATGGTCTGTCATTGATCTATTAAGTTGGTTAAACGGGTATAAGAAGCAATACGGATTTATTTACGTGGATCATCATGATCAGTTAAAACGAAAAAAGAAGCTGTCGTTTCATTGGTATAAGCATATTATCGAGACGAGAGGGGAAGAGCTGTAAATAAAAAGAAAACCTCTTGATTTCAATCAAGAGGTTTTCTTATTTATAAGGTAATGATTGAATGCATCATTTAGTCGGACTAAGGTAAGAGCATGTTTGAGCAACCTTTTCAAACATGCTCTTTCTATTGTTCATTAATCAAGGTTCCTGGTCTTAATTTGATCCAAATTAGTTTCAAAACTACACCATGTGCTGAATGGGGAATTAGTCGAAAGGTCAAACCTCCTGATTCCTAGTCTAAATCTCCGGCTTCAAATTTACCAGACTGGAGGTATGGTCCCGGATTGTAATGTAAATGTAAAAATATACAAAAAGTTGTAAACAAATGTTAACGTTACTAACAATGTACAGTTTTACGTTTTACTGTATAATGTTGAAGCGTGGCAAGAACCATGTCAAATAACCTTACAAAAGGAGAGTGCATATGACGATTATTCCTTAGTTTTGGAAAGGCCCCCGCATGTTTGTAGTGAACGAATCAGTCCCGTTGAAAGGATAGTATCCTCTACAATAGTTAATTTATTTTCGATCGTGTAACTCCCTCTAAAATGAAAGAATGTCATTTTTCCTGATGATGGTAGATTCCAATCTTAAAAAACGAATAAGGATGTGAGTTTGAAAAAGATGATAAAAGATTCTAGATTTCAAGGATATAACATGAAGGGTTTTCAAAAAGACGTAACGGCAGGATTGGTTGTAGGTGTTATAGCCATTCCTTTAGGATTGGCTTTTTCAATTGCTTCAGGCGTCGAACCGATATACGGGTTATATACGACCATCATAGCTGGAATTCTCATATCGATTTTGGGTGGCTCCAAGTATCAAATTGGAGGACCAACCGGGGCGTTTGTTCCTTTATTATTTGGAATCGTTATGCAATATGGGTATGAAAGTCTGCTAATTGCCGGAATTTTAGCGGGAATGATATTAGTCTTGATGGGTCTTCTTAAGTTAGGCAATTTGATGAAGTTCATTCCCCGTCCAGTAATCATTGGATTTACAACAGGAATTGCGATAATAATCTTCTCGGGGCAAATTGCCAACTTCTTTGGTATGAAAGTGGAAAAACATGAAGCATTCATGGATAACATGAAGGAACTGGTGATTAAAGCAGACACGATCAATATATATAGTGTGTTTGTTGCGATCATATGTTTTGTCGTCATACTGCTGGCACCTAGACTCCTGCCACGAGTGCCAGGACCGCTCCTGGGTCTGCTAATATCCACAATGGCAGCTTACTTTTTATTTCCCGATAAGGTGGCTACAATTGGTTCCACGTATGGAGCGATTCCGAAAGGTTTTCCTGAATTCCAAGTGCCGGAGCTTTCAGTGGAGATCATTATCACCCTCCTTCCCGTTGCTTTTACCATTGCCTTGTTGGGCGGTGTCGAGTCATTGTTATCAGCTACAGTGGCCGATAATATGGGGGGAACCAAGCATGATAGTAATAAGGAATTGGTTGCCCAAGGGATTGCGAACATCACGACTCCATTCTTCGGTGGGATACCGGCAACAGGTGCTATTGCCAGGACAGCTACCAATATAAAAAGCGGGGCAGCCTCCCCGATGTCCGGAGTCATTCACGGAATTGTCGTTTTACTGGTTTTGCTAGTACTTTCTCCATATGCAGCGCATATACCTTTGGCTAGCATGGCGCCCATATTGATGTTTGTTGCCTGGAATATGAGTGAAAGAAAGGATTTCGCTCATGTATTGAAAACGAAGACGGCGGATTCGACGGTTTTGCTAGTCACCTTCCTCATCACTGTCTTCACTGATTTAATCATGGGAGTGGGAATCGGCTTATCGATTGCATTCATCACCTTTATTGCAAAAATGAGCCAAACGTTAAAGGTTAGGGAAAGAAGTCATGAGATCACTGAGATTGTTCCAATTGATAATTCGGATTCAAAGATCAACGTGTATAACTTGGAAGGTCCCCTCTTCTTTGGTTCGATAGACGTCCTGGAGTCATCGATATTGGCGAACCTGGATAATAAGACGAAAGTGTTGGTATTAAGCATGCGCCGGGTAACATATATGGACACTTCAGCAGAGGCTGCACTATTGGCGATTGTTAATCGAATCGGAAAATATAAGGGGAAATTAATCATTTCCGGAATCCAGCAGCAACCAAAGGAATTGTTACTCAGCACTGGTTTGTATCATAAGATAGAAAAACAGCACTTTTTTAAATCGAAAGAAGATGCCCTGTATTTTGCCAAGAAGCAGTTGAAGGGCAATTCTGATAAAGTAGTCTAATAGATTCATCCTCGAGGTCACCTTATAGGATAGTTATGTTATAGTATCGTTAACAGTAGATTTTAAAAGAAGGTGACTATCTGGGTGAATGTATATCGGATTGGCCAGCTTGCTGAACTTGCGAATGTTTCGAGGAGAACCATTGACTATTACACACAATTAGGAATGCTGAGCTATGAAAAAACTGGGTCAAGATATCGATATTATACAGAAGATGCTCTAAATCGTCTTCAAATGATTAATCGGTATAAAGAACAGAATATGCCGTTGACTGAAATCAAGGAACGGTTACTTGTTTGGTCTGAATCCACTGTTGATTCTGAGCAAGTGCTCTTGATGGTGGACAAGATATCTACAGACCTTAAAGGACTGGAGAACGAATTGCTTGAATTAAAGCCTTTACTGGAACAGCTCGATGAACGGCAGTTAACATATGCTGCAAAACAGCTTTCCGTTCGGGGCAGCTCTTTATTGAGCATCATTGCCATGTTCTCTTAAGATTTTGCCAAAATAAGACCTGATTGGGTCTTTTTTTGTCCTTTTATTTACATTGGGTAATATCCTCAATAACGTTTTCAAATCCTAGGCATGACTTTAACTTTTATATAAGATAGTGGTACTTTGTTGGAATGGCCAAATAATCTTTTTTCGATAAAGATGAAGGATACTGGGGAATGGAAAAAGAAGAACATAAGTATCTACGACTATATGAAGAGGTGAGAGTGAATGATTGGATCAATAGTAACGACGGCTAAAGGTCATCTTCAAGGCACTTTGGAAAACGATATTTGCGTGTGGCGTGGAGTCAGGTATGCGAAAGCGCCGGTTGATTCTCTGCGTTTCCGCTCACCGGAGCCCGTTGAGAATTGGAGCGGTGTCATGGATGCAGTGGATTTTGGTCCCATTCCCCCACAGCTGATGGATCGGGCTGTAAGAACAGGAATGGCAGGAAATGAAAAAATGGATGAGGATTGCTTGTTCCTGAATATTTGGTCACCTAGAGCTGATGATAAAAAACGTCCGGTAATGGTGTGGATCCCTGGTGGAGCATATCTAACGGGAGCCGGATCTCTTGATATGTACAATGGACATTTATTGGCTAAGAATGGAGACGTAGTCGTTGTAAGCATAAACTATAGGCTGGGTGCACTGGGTTATTTGGATTTTACCGAGTTATCAGTTGATGGTGAAATATTCGAAACCAATTTAGGTTTACGTGATCAAGTGGCGTCTCTGAAATGGGTTAAAGAGAATATAGAAGCCTTTGGCGGCGACCCTGAAAATGTTACGATATTTGGAGAATCAGCGGGAGGGAATGCCGTAACGACCTTACTTACTGTCCCTTCTGCAAGGGGTCTTTTTAAACAGGCTATTGCAGAAAGTCCCGCTCCGACATCTGTTTACGGAAAAGGATTTGCACGCCAATTCAGTGAAAGGTTTCTTGAAATCTTGGGCATTGGAATGAAAGAAATCCATCGATTAAAAACACTTCCAGTTCAAGAAATTGTCGCGGCGTCCTACCAACTCTTACGGCAGAACTCACAAGCCTTGCCGGGTTCCCTATCATTTGGACCTGTCGTGGATGGTGACTTCCTGCCTGATTATCCACTAGATTCGATTCGATCAGGAAAAGCAAAGGGAATACCCTTGCTTATAGGAACAAATAGGGACGAAGCTACATTATTCGACCAGATGGATCACCCGTTAATCCCGACTAATCCAGAGATGATTCATAAAATGTTCGAAAATACTGATCCTGAGGCAAAAGAGCGAATTACGAATGCTTATTTGAACTACCCGGAAAAGGAGGCTTTGCTAGGCATTGGCCGTGATGCGACTTTCCATATTCCCTCGGTTTGGTATGCGGAGGCATACAGTCGCTTTGAAAAAACATGGATGTACCGTTTTGATTATAAAACGGCGGCAATGCGCATAAGTAAATTAGGGGCGACACATGGTATGGAAATTCCTTTTGCCTTCCAGACTTTCGACTCGTCATTGGGCAAACAGATTACTTCATATGGTTCCAGGCCAGCGGCTTTAAAGGTATCCAATAGAATCCAGGGCCATTGGGTCAACTTTGCTAAGCGTGGAAACCCAAATCCCCCGGAAGGTGAAGTATGGCCAAAATATGATGAAACCAATCACTACACAATGATTTTTGATAAAAAGGATTATATTGAAAAAGATCCTAACAGAATGATAAGGTTGGCATGGGAAGGAGTAGGGATTTACAAGTGAAATGTAGTGGATCGGAAGAAAGCGAGGAGAACATGGGCATCAATAAATATGTCAACGAAGTTATTGGCCCTTTTATCGAAGCGGGCTTTAGAAAAGTTTAATGAAGTCATTGGTGGATTGGAAAAGGCATGGAATCGATGGGTGGACGGACAGTGCCGAGCCCTGGAGTTACTTTTTTGAGAGATTGGGTGAATTGAGCGCCCAATTGGTAGGGGCTGCAGGTGATGAAGTGATAATGGCAGTGTTAACTACAGCTAATCTGCATCAGCTTGCGGCCACCTTTATTGAACCAAGAGCTGGCAGGAATAAAATTTTGGCGGAATGATTTCATCTTCTTCTTCATGGAATTTACCACCCCGGCTTTTCACCTGGGTTAAATGTGTCGAAGGATTCAGTCCATGTAATTGAAGCGGCTTTGTAGTGCATAGATATCACTGGGAAAGGGTAGATCTGCAGAGATGAACGAGGAAAAGCGTTCATTGTACTTCCGACGATCTTATATCGTAGCGGTCAGAGGTTAACAAAGGAAGCCCATGCGCGTATAATCGAGATTGGATTCGATGCCTGTCATTCCGTGGGTGCCATTCCGCATCGGTTTGACAAGTGGGAAGTGACCCCCCATATATTAAGCAAAGGCCTTTTGGGCTCGCTAGAAATGATTACGGAAGTAGGAATAAAACAAGCCCGGAAAAAATCTTTGAGGTTGACTCAATATCTTATGGATTTAATCGATTCGGAATTATCGGGATACGGATTTGAAATTGGCAGCCCAAGAGATGAATCAAAAAGGGGAGGTCATATCATCCTTGAACATCAAGAAGGTTGCAAGAATATGTAAAACATTGAAACAAGACGCTATCATACCCGATTATCGTGAACCGAATATGATTCGTCTAGCACCTGTTGCTCTTTATACCTCTTTTCAGGAAGCTTATGGAACGGTACAGGTCCTTAAAAAGATCATGGATGGCAGGTTATATGAAAACTATGAAAATAAAAGGGGAATCATTGCCTAGAATGGAGCACCATATGGAGAAAAGTAAACTGCAACGTGAATTATCATCGAATCAAATCACAATGATTGCCATGGGATGTGCAATAGGCACCGGATTATTTTTGGGAAGTGGCCTTGCGATTTCGACGGCAGGTCCAAGTGTACTGATCAGCTATGCAATAGGTGCATTCATTGTCCTTCTATTGATGGGCTGTTTGGCGGAAATGACTGTAGCTTATCCAACATCGGGATCCTTTGGAACCATTGCTGAAAAATATATAAGTCCATTTGCGGGTTTTGTTGTGAGGTATTCATATTGGATAGCGAATGTCCTGGCCATTGGTGTCGAAGTGAGTGCCATCGCTGTATATATGAAATATTGGTTCCCGGATGTACCAGGAAGCATTTGGATCTTCCTTTTTGCTGCCTTGCTCATCTATGTAAATGCAACGAGTGTCAATACATTCGGGAATTTTGAGTATATTTTTTCAATGATCAAAATTAGCGCCATTGTCATTTTCATTCTACTGGGGGCCTACGTGGTGATTGGCGCCGAACCTTCAAGCGGGATCGGTGTAGAGAACTATGCCAATGATGGAGGTTTTATGCCTTTTGGGTTTTGGGGGCTTTGGGTCGCTATATTTATTTCTCTCTTCAGCTTCTTAGGAACGGAGTTGATTGCGGTTACGGCGGGAGAAGCAAAGGACCCTGATATTGCCGTCCCTAAAGCTTTGAAGGCAACTGTCTTAAGGCTTACCACTTTTTATGTACTGACAATCGGTCTCATGTTACTAATTGTACCCTGGCAATCCGCTGGTATTGATAAAAGCCCATTTGTTAGGGTGATGGAAATCCTGAATATTCCTGGAGCATCGGGGATAATGAATTTCATTATTTTAACGGCGGCTTTATCTGCAATGAATAGTCAATTATATGCCTCCACCAGAATGATATTTTCATTATCCGAGCAAAAGCAGGCTCCAGCCCTATTTCAAAAAGTAAGCCGGAAAGGAGTCCCGATAAGGGCCCTTCTCATATCCACTTTGGGCATATTTCTTGCTGCAGGAGTAAAGGTTCTTCTTCCGGATACTTCATATGCATTCATGATGGGGGTATCGATGTTCGGTGCCATTTTAACCTGGTTCATGGTGTTCATCTCCCATTTATTTTTCAGAAAGAGGTGGGAGAAATCAGGGGGGCGTAAATTACCGGTTAAAATGTATGGCTTTCCGTATTTAACGATTCTTGGTGCATTACTTTTGTTTGCTTTGACGGTATCTACTTGGTTCACTGGCCCGTTTAAAATCGTTCTCCAGTTCGGTGTACCTTGGCTGGTCTTTCTTTGCATCGTCTATTTATTAATGTCGAAAATCAAAAGAAGGTAAAGGGAAAGAGGGATGGTATGGATGAGGGACCAATGGATAAAGATGGTTTGGAAGAAGGTATGGTAACTGATTTTGATAAGGATATGTCCTATGGGGACTACCTGCAATTAAATCAAATATTATCAAGTCAGCATCGGCTTTCCGGTCATCACGATGAAATGTTGTTCATCGTTATTCACCAAACAAGTGAATTATGGATGAAATTGATCCTCCATGAATTGACTGCAGCAAAGGACCATATTGAGGCAGGACGTTTGGAGCCATCCTTTAAGATGCTATCCAGAGTGGCTAGGATCCAACAGCAACTTATTCAATCCTGGAATGTGCTTTCGACCTTAACGCCATCTGATTATATGGAGTTCCGGGAGAAACTAGGAAACTCTTCAGGGTTTCAATCATTTCAGAACAGGTTGATAGAATTTGCGATGGGTCAAAAGAATTCGCAAATATTGGCCGTTTTCCGACATCAGCCTGAGCTTTATGAGTCGATGAAAGCAACTTTGAATAAACCTAGTATTTATGATGCGGCTATAGGGGCATTGGCTGCAAGAGGGCTTCCTGTTGATGAATCGGTCTTGAACAGGGATTGGCCTGAAACCTATCGGGAAAATGCCAGTGTTGAAAGCGCGTGGCTGACAGTTTACCGTGACGTGCATAAATATTGGGATTTGTATGAGTTGGCCGAAAAACTCGTTGATATTGGAAGTCAGCAACAATTCTGGAGATTCAATCATATGAGCACTGTAGAGCGTATCATCGGTAATAAGACGGGAACGGGCGGATCATCCGGTGTAAGTTATCTGAAGAAAGTGGTCGAACAGCCATTTTTTCCTGAGCTTTGGACATTAAGGACCAAGCTGTAAGATTTGACTGGAGGGGAATATGCATGAGTCAATGGTTAGATATTTCCAGCACCTTAATGAAAGTTCGCGATATTGGCCTGGAGAAACGCAATATTCATTTTGGTTGAATTCATTAACGGAAGGGTCATCCGTCAACGTAGGGGAAATTCGGATGAGTACCCATTTAGGAATCCATATTGGATGCTCCCTTTCATTTTGATGGATAGGGAAAAAAGATTACCGAACTTGATCTTGATTTATACTATGACCTTAGCCGTTTTCCTGAATGGATTCCACCGGTTGAAGTAAATCCAGCCAAAGCAACCTGACCCCTTTTTTTAGGCTGAGGGATTCCTATCCTGGAAGGGCTTGTTCTTGACGAGGTGGAGTCTGGGTTGTACGATTTGGCTGCTTTGCCGCTTGCAATAGAAAGAGAGGATGGCAGTCCGGTCAAGGCCGTGGTGAAAAAGATAGGCTGATAAGGGGGATATGGGAATGGGCAAAATTGGAGTTTATGGATCTTCCTTCGATCCAGTCACCAATGTGCATTTATGGACAGCATCCACCATTGCGCATCGTGCTAAGCTAGACAAGGTGATTTTTTTGCCTTGTGCAAATGGACGTATCGATAAACAGATGAAAACGAGCAATGAACACCGTTGGGAGATGCTTGGGCTCGCAATAGGGGGCAACCGGTTATTCGAAGTTAGTGATTATGAAATTAATGAACGCGCTGGAATGAGTAAACAATATACTTGGTATACGATGGAATATTTTAAATCACGATATCCAAAGGATGAAGTTTATTTCATTATGGGTGCAGATTTACTTGAGGATATTGACAATCAGGAGTTACCGGTACACTTACGATGGAAATTCAGGGAAAAATTGATTGCCAATCATAAATTCATCGTCATGGCAAGGGATGGGATCGATATGTTAAAAATCATATCGAAAAGTCCGTTGCTTAGGAATTATGATGATGGCAATACATTCCACCTTATAGATAAAGGCCTTTCAATGGAAATCAGTTCTACATATATAAGGGATGAACTTGCGATGGGAGGGGAGCCAAGATATTTACTGCCTGATCAGTGTTATCAGTATATTGTAGACAATAAGCTATATCAAAAAGAATCAAATCCTTAAGTGTTAGCTGGGGATGAATGGGCTCGATCTCTCCGTTGGATCGAGCTCCTTTCGTTTGGAAAATGCATTAACCTTATATACGTGAATAAGGTTAAATAAAGGACAGGTAAAAAACAAAAACACAGTTGACAACTTGGTATACTTTGCTTTATGGTAATGATACATAAAATCAGAATATTCGCTGATCAGAGAACTGAAGGCATACTATCTCCTTGAATAAAATTAAGAAGGGAATAGTATGCCTTTTTTGTTGCAAAAAGTGAAAAACAGGAGGAAGTTCATGAAAAAATTGATGATATTGACAAGTTTGATATTGGCTTTCGGTGTACTCGCAGGATGCAACTCGGAAAAAACGGAAGGGGACGGGACATCAAAGCCAGTCGAGCTATTGAATGTGTCATATGATCCGACACGTGAATTGTACCAGGAATTCAATGAAGCGTTTGTGAAGCATTGGAAAGAAGAATCGGGTCAGGATGTATCGATTCAACAATCCCATGGCGGGTCTGGTAAACAGGGCAGGGCCGTTATTGATGGATTGGAAGCGGATGTCGTTACATTGGCATTGGCCTATGATATTGATGCCATTTATGAAGCTAGTAACCTATTAGCGGAGGATTGGCAGAAACGTTTACCGGAAAACTCTACACCTTACACATCAACCATTGTATTTTTGGTGAAAAAAGATAACCCTAAAGGCATTAAAGATTGGGATGATCTAATCAAAAAGGATGTATCCGTCATTACACCAAATCCAAAGACAAGCGGAGGGGCAAGGTGGAATTACCTGGCTGCATGGGCATATGCAGAGAAGAAATTCGATAGTGACGAAACAAAGGTTAAGGATTTCATGAAAAAGCTTTATCAGAATGTTGAGGTTCTGGATTCAGGGGCACGGGGTGCAACCACCACTTTTGTAGAAAGGGGAATTGGTGACGTACTTATTGCTTGGGAGAATGAAGCCTATTTAACACTTGAAGAATTCGGTGATGACAAATATGAAATCGTCAATCCTTCTATCAGTATATTAGCAGAGCCACCGGTAGCTGTTGTTGACAAGGTGGCCGAGAAAAAAGGAACAAAGGAAGTGGCTGAAGCCTACCTGGAATACTTATATTCGGATGCCGGTCAGGAAATTGCCGCGAAAAACTTCTATCGTCCAAGGGATGAGAAGATACTCGCTAAATATGAAGACCAATTTGCAAATATCGATATGGTGACCGTTGATGATACGTTTGGCGGGTGGAAAAAAGCCCAAGAAACACATTTCAATGACGGTGGTACATTTGACGAAATTTATCAACCGCAATAAGCAGGGGGAGAAGATGGATAGACACATCTTCTCCTTCATAATAAGAAGAAGAGCTGGGGCGAAGCGATGAATATAATGACAGAAGGTAAACAGAAGAAAAAGAGGACTATACCCGGTTTTGGTTTGACGATGGGTTTTACGTTGCTGTATCTCTCCATCATCGTTTTGATTCCATTATCCATGGTTTTTCTAAACACATTTTCAATGGGATTTCAGGATTTTTGGGCGACCATAACTGAACCAAGGGTTGTCGCTTCGTATAAATTGAGTTTTTTATCAGCGTTAACTGCGGCCTTCGTGAACGCAGTTTTTGGCGTTTTAATTGCCTGGGTGCTTACTCGTTATGAGTTTCCCGGCAAACGGATCATCGATGGGCTGGTGGATTTGCCTTTTGCCCTACCGACTGCTGTGGCAGGGATTACTTTGACCACTTTGTACTCACCGAACGGGTGGATTGGGCAATTTTTCAACTTTAAAATCGCTTTCACCCCTACCGGGATCATCATCGCCCTTATATTTATAGGTCTCCCATTCGTGGTGCGGATGGTTCAGCCGGTACTTGAAAATATAGAAAAAGGGATGGAAGAAGCATCTGCTTCTCTAGGGGCGAATCGAATGCAGACATTCATTAAAATTATCTTCCCGGAATTGATTCCAGCAATATTGACGGGTTTTGCACTTTCTTTTGCGAGAGCACTTGGAGAGTATGGATCCGTTGTCTTCATTGCTGGAAATATGCCATTTAAAACGGAGATTTCCCCGCTGATCATCATGACAAAGCTTGAACAGTATGATTATGAAGGTGCAACAGCGGTAGCAGCCGTCATGCTCATTATTACATTTATAATTTTGTTCACCATCAATATCTTACAATGGTGGACTGGCAAAAGATATTCAGGGAAGTAGGAGGGGACATGTTGGAACATGATAATTCAGTGGTTGTAAATACGAATGATCCAGTCATTATAACGAGAAACACAACAAAAGAGCCTAAATCCATACAGTGGGTCCTTATTTCCATTGTATTGCTATTTCTGACTTTGTTTTTAGTTGTCCCATTAATCGCAATCTTTGTAAAGGCCTTTGAAAAAGGTGCTGAAGCTTATTTTGCGGCCATTGCACACCCTGATACATTGGCTGCAATTAAATTAACATTGATAGTTGTTCTCATTACCTTGCCACTCAATGCCATATTTGGGATAGTGGCTGCGTGGACAATTACAAAATATGATTTTAAGGGAAAAAACTTCTTAATAACGTTGATTGATTTGCCTTTTTCCGTTTCACCCGTCATTGCAGGGTTGATATTTGTCCTTCTGTTCGGCCTACATGGAACACTTGGTCCATTGCTGCAAACCTTTGACATTAAAGTGATATTTTCAGTACAGGGGATTGTCATCGCTTCCATTTTCATCACCTTCCCATTCATTGCACGCGAATTAATCCCGCTCATGCAAAGTCAGGGGACGTCTGAAGAAGAGGCTTCACTCACGCTGGGTGCTGGAGGGTTTAAGACATTTTGGTATGTGACGCTTCCCAATATAAAATGGGGACTTTTATATGGAGTCATCCTTTGCAATGCAAGGACAATCGGGGAGTTTGGAGCCGTATCGGTCGTATCGGGCCATATACGGGGGATGACAAATACGATGCCGCTTCATATTGAAATCTTATACAATGAATATCAATTTTCAGCCGCTTTTGCCGTTGCATCCCTGATGTCCATTTTTGCAATCATAACCTTGATCATTAAAAGTTTCATAGAATGGAAAACCGACTTTAAATCAACCAAAGCGAGTTAGGAGGAAGGAAATGAGTATCATCATTGAAAATGTTACAAAATATTACGGGTCCTATCAAGCACTCCAGAACATCGATTTGGAAATAAAGAGCGGGGAACTCGTAGCCCTTCTTGGCCCTTCCGGATCTGGAAAAACGTCATTACTGCGTATCATCGCGGGTCTTGAACAGGCAGAGAACGGAAAGATCCTCTTCAATGAAGAGAATTACACGCATAAGCATGTAAAGGATCGGAATGTGGGTTTTGTCTTTCAGCATTATGCCCTTTTTCGTAATATGACCATTTTTGATAATATTGCCTATGGATTAAAGGTCCGCCCTAGAAAAATAAGGCCCAGTAAAAAAGTGATTGAACAAAAGGTTACCGAATTGCTTCAGCTCGTCAAGCTGGAAGGCTATAAAGATCGTTACCCATCCCAATTATCAGGGGGGCAGCGCCAGCGTGTAGCATTGGCAAGGGCACTTGCGGTTGAACCGAATATTCTTTTGCTTGATGAACCATTCGGGGCATTGGATGCTAAAGTTCGAAAAGAACTTCGGCGTTGGCTAAGAAGGCTTCATGATGAATTCAATGTTACGAGTGTGTTCGTGACGCATGATCAAGAAGAGGCGATGGATGTTGCTGATCGGGTCGTTATCATGAATGAAGGGAAAATTGAACAGATTGGAACTCCGGAAGAAGTGTATGATCATCCGAAAAATCCATTTGTTTATGATTTTCTCGGCAGTGTCAATCTTTTTAAGGGCAACGTTCACCAAGGGAAATTGGTAACTGGGAATGTGGAAATGAATGCTCCGGACAGTGAAGATGGAGTGAGTACGGGTTATGTAAGGGCTCATAACTTTATAATAGAAAGAGAATCATCAGGAAAGGATTCGATTGCATCCATTATTGATCACATTCATACAATTGGCCCCATTGTCCGGATAGAAGTGATTCGCCAGGATACAAACGAACCGCTAGAAATCGAACTGACAAAAGAGCATTATATGAATCTGGAAATAAGGAAAGGTGAAAGGGTGTTTGTCCGACCAAAAGAATTGAAAGTCTTTGTCGACTATATGGCTGGAATTTAGCGTGGGTCGAATATTGACGAAAAAACCGCTGAGAGCGGTTTTTTAGTTTTTAATGAGGATATTAGTGACTTCCCTATATGAAAGGTTATAAGCTGCCATCAGCTACAGAGTTGATATGCGGTTTGGATTTTGGTGAGTTTTTACCGCCAATAGTCTATGGTCCCTTGGTTCTAAACACTAGATAGAAAGTCTTGCATCAAAAAATGAAGATGTTTATGTAAAATATTGGTTGGTTTATCACAGGGAAAAGTCGAATTTTTATATATTATGTTAAAAATGAAATGTAAATGTAACATTGTTATTACGTATTTGACAAAATCTGATGATATACTACGACTTAGGTAAAAACATAGAAGAGTTTCAGCAATGTATTTAATATTATTACAACCTTAGAAGATTACATAATGAGTAAAAAAAATAGAGAAGAGTTCCCAGCAATTTATTTTGACTAATTATTTTTCATAGAGAAAAAGATGTGGGTCGATGGAAATGCAAGGGGAGGAAAGCAGGGGAAATGAGTTTGAAGAAAAAACTTATCGTTTTGAACACGACAATTATGCTAGGATTAGGAAGCGCTTTTGCCATCCCGTCGGTTAAAGCTGAATCTATCTCGGATATTCAATCGCAACGCACAGGAGTACAATCAGATATTTCAGAGGCAGAACAGGTTATTAAGGAATTGAAAAATGAACAATCGAAAATGAATTCCCAAATTGCCCAGATAGAAACGGCAATGAAAGAAAATGACCAAAAAATTAAAGACACTAAACAAGAAGTTAATGACACCGAAAAAGACATAGATTCTTTAAAGAAGGAAATTAAAGCTTTGGAAGAAAGAATCGCAAAACGTGAGGAAGTCTTGAAAGAGCGTGCCCTTTCATTCCAAGAGAGCGGTGGAGACGTTGACTACCTAGAAGTTGTTTTAGGTTCTAAAAACTTTGGTGAATTCGTTAATCGTGTTGGAGCGGTAGCTACCATTGTGGAAGCTGACCAACAGATTCTTAAGGAGCAGGAAGCGGATAAAGCTGACTTAGAAAAAAAACAAGCGACTGTTGAGAAAAAATTGCAGAGCCTGAAGGATATGGAAGTGGAGCTTAAAGGCATGCAATCCCAAATTGCAGATCAAAAAGCAGAAACTGTGAAGATGAAGGCAAAGAGTGAAAAGAAGGAATCGGAAACAGCTGCCCTTAAACAATCTTTAGAGAATAAAGATGCAGGTTTGGAAGCGCAAATAGCATCCATTCGTGAAGATATCAAAAAAGAGGAAGAACGTAAAGCATCAGAGAAAGCAGAACTTGACCGTGCTGCTAAAGAAGTGAGTTCTTCAAATTCTTCTAGCGAAGAATCATCAAATTCTTCTAGTGAAGAATCATCAAGTTCGCCTAAAGGTGAAGCATCTGCATCAGGTTCGTCTAAAGGTGAATCATCATCTTCCGATTCATCTAATAACAGTTCTGCAGATAAACCTGCAGCGAGTATAACTGAAACATCAAGTAAGCCAAGCAGTGCAAATACTGGCTCTGCAATTACAGCAGGCTATAAATATATCGGTAACTCCACATATAAATTTGGTGGCGGAAGAACGGCTTCTGATATTGCTAACGGCCGATTCGATTGTTCAGCGTTCGTTGCATGGGCTTATAGACAAGCTGGTGTGAACCTTCCACCAAGTACGGATGCATTGAAAAGTGCAGGACGTCAAGTATCTAAAAGCCAAATGCAACCTGGAGATTTAGTGTTTTTCAATACCTATAAAACTGATGGGCATGTCGGAATTTATGTCGGCGGCGGCAAATTTATCGGTTCCCAAAGTTCAACAGGTGTTGCAATCGCCAATATGGCTAGCGGGTATTGGGCAGGAAAATTCAATGGCCGTGTCGTTCGTGTAAATTAATAGTTCATTAATAAGCAGGGGAGTAAACGCTCCTGCTTATTTTTTTTAAAAAAATATCGAGAAAAGTGAAACTTATTTTGATATTAAACGTAAATACTATAAGATAAAAAAAGGGATAGGTGATGTGGACTTTCAGTAAATCTGGGAAGACATATAATGAAACGACATTCCATACTATTAAACGGAGGCAAAAAAAAATGATGAAAAAATTTATGGCTGCATTACTTACAATTACACTAGCATTCTCGCCAGTCGGCACTTATGTATTCAAGGATCATTCGGAGTCAGTCGATGCAAGGGGTTACAAGTCTGGGAAAAGAAGCTTTAATAGCAACAACAATAATAAATCGATTTTCCAAAACAAAGAAACGAAGAAATCCGATGCCACTACCACTAATAAAGCAAAGACTGATACAAAAAGTGGGAAATCATTCTCTAAAGGCGGCTTAATGAAAGGAATTATGCTAGGTGGACTAGCAGGTTTACTTTTTGGTAGCCTATTCGCCAATATGGGAGCCCTTGGTTCTATACTTGGACTAATGATCAACGTGTTAGCGGTAGTTGCATTAATCGTTGTAATCCGTAAAATATTCACATACTTCAAAGATAAGAAGAAGAAAGAGGATCCAAACCCATGGAGAGGCTAAAGATTTCCGAACAAGATATCATCAATGCGGTTTGTGTTTACATTGCCCGTAAAAAGCAGGTAGAACCTAATGAGGTAGAAGTGGAGTTAATGTATGATGATGATTATGGCTTTTCGGCTGAAACGTTTGTAGATGGCCGGAAACAAGTGTTAATTACCATCAACTTGATAGAAGCGCTTCGCTTATGGCTCGATGAATATTTGAATATAGATCCATATTCAGGTATTGAACTTGTTTTGGATGATGAAGAGGGCATAGTGGCATTAGTAAGTGAAAGTAATCGATAATATGAAAAAGGATGCCGTGAAGGGCATCCTTTTTTATTTAATAAGGTACCTAGTAAAGTAACGGTAGTCGAGCAGTGCACAGTAAAAAGTATAAAAGAGAAACAGAAAAATAGTAAAGCAAACTAAGCAAAATCCTAGATTACCAACTCTTTTTTTAAACTCAGAAATATATATTTTCCATTTGTTGCAAAAAATGGTCCGTGGAAGTAGGATGGATATATGTTCAAGCCAAAGGGGGAGAATAAGTGACAGGGTATATAGAGGATATCATTTTTTTAAATGAAAAGGCCATAAAGTTCGGCAATGCAAATGTGGAAGCGATGCTTGCACCATCTTTAGGCAGCAATCTGCTTTCGTTGAAGTACAAGCGAAAGGATATTGAGGTGCTGCGAACTCCGGATAGTTTGGAAGAGTATAAAAAGGACCCCATTTTATACGGTATGCCAATCTTGTTTCCTCCCAATCGAATTGAAGATGGTCAATTTACATATAAGGAGAATACCTATAAGTTTCCAATCAATGAAATGGGAAAATTCAATCATATTCATGGTCTTTTGCATGACAAGCCGTGGCGAGTCTGCAAAAAGGAAGTGAACGGGAATGAAATCGTCATTAATACTGAATTTTCAAGCAGTGATTTTACTAATCTAAAAGGTAGCTTCCCACAAAATATCACTGTGAATATGTCTTTGTCCTTAATGGATGATACATTGGATATCCAATTGGAAATCACCAACAAGGGCATTGAACCCTTTCCGTGGGGAGCAGGTTATCACACTGTATTCAATTTTCCATTTGGACCAGGGAGCAAAATGGAGGATTGCAGAATATCACTTCCCGTCAATAAACAATGGGAGTTGAATGAAAGGTCATTGCCCACTGGTGAAATTCATGAAACGGCCAATACGTTGGAAATCCAAAATGGATTTAGCTTGGAAGGTCGGCGGTTTGATGATCTTTTTGGCTATGATGAGGAAAGTGCTCTGGAAAACGAGTGTGTTCTCACTGATCAAGATGCTGGCATACAAGTCATTTATCAAGGCGATCAACGTTTTAAGTTTTGGGTATTGTTCAATCAGGAGGGGTTCGTCTGTCCGGAACCATATACATGGGTAACGAATGCTCCTAATCTGGATTTATCGGCGGATTTGACTGGATTGCGGGAGCTAAGCTCAGGGGAAACGGTTCAGCTGAAGACTAGACTGATAATGAAAGAGATATAAATAAAACACCTTGGCACTTTTGAATGCCAAGGTGTTTAAGTTTATGCTTTCTTTCTCATCCAGAGTGGGTATAGAACGATTCCAAATACATATAAGGCAATGCCAAGTATGAATGTATTCATATCGGCTGTACCGGTCTTGATGACCCAGATCGAGTAGACTAACGCTAGGATGGTGATGATGCCATCACGTACCCTTGAGCCTTTCATGATGTCATATGTTTCACCAGTCATGACTAACTTTAACTGGTACAGAACTGATGCAAGATAAGGAATCAAGTAAGCGAGTGTTGCGACAATCATTGAGAATTTATAAGCTTCCAGGATCGTTCCCGAAATAGTGGAGAATAAGAATATCTGTGTCATGATATTTGTTATTGTCATAGAACGGACGGGTGTGCCATTTTTGTTTGCCTTTGCAAAGTAGGCTGGAAACAGATCTGATTTGGCTGCCTGGTAAGGAACTTCAGATGCAACGACAATCCATCCGATAGTTGATCCCAATAAGGAAATGACGGCAAGAGCGGCCATTAAATACGTGCCGCTTGAACCAACTATAGCTTGTAGTGCGTCAACAAGTGGCTTTTGGGATATTTTCAAATCATCTTGAGATATGGCACCCATCGTCAATAAGGTAATGCCGATATAAATGGAAACAGCGATAAGTAAACCAAGAATCGTCGCTTTCTTTACATCATTTTGTGACTTAGCACGGTTTGAAAGCATGACGGCAGCTTCAATACCGATGAAGGCCCATAATGTTGAAATTGCAGCAGCATTCACTTGAGCACCTAAAGAGATGGCTGAACCTGCTTTATCATAAAATTCAGCACCGTTCCCCAGATTGGAAGAATCGAAGATGAATATCGTGATAATGATGAAAAATAAGAATCCAAGCACTTTGGTAACCGTAGCAAAAAGATTCAGTTTTCCAGCACTGTTAAAATTTCTTACCAAGATTGCCTGGATCCCCCAAAGTGCAATGGAGCATACCGCAAATGTTAGTGCTTTACCAACTTCGAGATCAAATGAACCAGCAGTATAAATCACTTTGGTACTATGCATGACCGGGAAAAATGTTGATAGGTAACCAGCAAATGAAATGATGACAGAAGCTGTCGCAGCCCAATTTGCAGCCCAATAACCCCAAGCCATACTATAGCCTGAAACCCTTCCTTTAGCCGGAGATTTAAATAATGCTTGAGCATAACTTTGAGGTCCAGCCTTCAAATCCGGTTTCCGGACTGCCAAGTTACCAAACACCAGAGCTATTAGAAAAACTCCCAGTCCAGTAACCACCCACGCCAATGTGGCCCCTAATGGGCTGGATACTTGTGCTAATTGAGCAGGGAGCATGAAAATTCCGCCGCCGACCATATTCCCAATTACGAATGTGGTCAAAATCAATAAACCCCATTTTTTATTTACCATTTATAATCGAACCTTTCTTAAATACAAAGTGTGTGTTAATACCGACAACTTATACTAAAATAGTATATCTTAAATAATTTAGTTTGGTAAAGTGGTAAATAAGTAAAATGTAAAACACATACTAATCAGAAAATTCTAATTCATATTGACAAAACGAGGGAATTGGATTATATTAGTAAATACCAAGTTAGTTGGTAAGAATAATGCGGTTTTTGCTTTAAATCGTATTTTTCTATAACATATGCAACTCTCAAATATTGCCGATTAGTCAACTAAAGGCACCCTTACATCTACTTCTGTTAGATGGCGGGTGCCTTTTATTTTTTATAGTGGGGGGAGGGGAATGTGGAGTTCCTATTAACTGGTTATTCTTATACGCAAAGTATGATGAGGATATGATAGGTAAACCAAGTTCCTCAAGAAAACATGGAAAGCGGGGAGAGTACGTGTGATGTTCGTACGATCTCTTTTTTACATTAGGTATGAAACGAATCTTTATTACCAGTAGTGAAGGGGAGAGATTATGGAAAAAAAAGAAGAATTCAAATTTAGGCATATCATTTCAAGCTTGGAAGATCTACAATATGGATCAGTCATAATAACCGTACATGATGGTGAAATCACTCAGGTGGATACAACTGAGAAGAAACGATTCCCAGTTAAGGGCCGGGCTGTTAAAACAAGATAAATACCACTTTTTAAGGGGGCTTTCAAGACGAAGGCTCTTTTATTTTGCTTTTTATACAAATTAATTCGATTTGGAATTTCGTAGAAGATTGTACTGCTTTTAACATGGTAGAATAAGTTAAGGTATAAGGGAGTTTTTAAAGGGACTTAAATGAAACAATAAGGAGGAACAGGGAATTTATGACCTTACAAACCATAGAACATGATATCTTGGCATTAGTTGAATCATTTAATGGGAAAATTGCATATAAAATTGAAAATGGTCTAGGAGAGACTATTGGATATCACGTGAATGAATCCTTTCAATCAGCTAGTTTAATCAAAATACCAATGATCATCGAAGGTTATCGTCAAAGTGAACAAAAGAAAATCTATTTGAATCAACCAGTGACCATCCCCCCTAATGAAGTGACCGGCGGATCTGGGGTCCTGCATGCCTTATCAAATAAGGTATTTTTAACGGTTGAGGACTTATTGACATTGATGATAACCGTTTCTGACAATACATCCACGAATATGTTGATGAGCCTGTTAGGCATTGATGAAATTAATCGATGCATCAAGGAACTTGGTTTGAAAAATACCATCCTTGAACGAAAAATGCAGGATTTTAAGGCATTAAAGGAAGGACGGGACAATACCATTTCGGCAGAAGATACGATTACCTGCTTAAAAGCCATACATACAGGCGACTTTTTAACGAAAGAAAGCCAGGAAAGAATAATGCGTGTATTTGATAATCAGCAAATACGGGATAAACTTCCATCACTGATGGGCAGAGGAGTTAAGGTCGCAAGCAAAACGGGCGGAATTCGGGGAGTTGCCCATGATTGTGCAATCATTCGGTCAGAAACACAAACAGTTTATGCTGCAGTTCTAACTGAAGATATGAAATCAGAGGAAGAAAGCCGTCAAGTAATAAGTAAAATTGGAAAGTTGATATATGATGATATGGTCTCAGAATAGATTATCCGATTTGGAATGGTCATCACTATAATAAGAAGAAGAGCGGGAAGTCAATCATGATTCCCGCTCTTCCATATTATTAGTTATAAGGGGAAATGAGGGAAAAATGGTATATAATGAAAGAAAAACGAAACGGGGAAAAACATTGAAGAGGACAATGAAATTTGTCGTAATTGGATTTGTTGTGTTACTGGGTTATTTTGGTTTTTTACATATGAAAATTCAACAAAGCATTCACCATCCAATTCCGGAAAATGCCAATTACCTCATAATTCTTGGAGCAAGGGTCAAAGGTTCGGTTCCATCATTATCTTTACAATACCGGATTGATAAAGCTGCAGAATATTTATCGGCGAATGAACATACTGTGGTCATTGTATCTGGCGGCAAAGGTCCGGGGGAAGATATTTCGGAAGCAAAGGCAATGCAACAGGGGCTAATCGCGCATGGAATAGAAGCAGCGCGTATCATGATGGAAGACAAATCTACAACAACTCACGAAAATATTGTTTTCTCAAAAGAACTCATTCCTGATAAAGCTGCTTCCGGATTGATTGTCAGTAATGATTTTCATATCTACCGGGCAGTTGAAATAGCAAAAAAAGAAGGCTTGGACATGAAGGGAATACCGGCAAAGACACCAAAAGTGGTATTGTTGAAATCGTATACCCGTGAATATCTTGCTATTACCAAATATTATTTGACTGAATTAATTGGGAGATAACCATCCCAGGGGCATAATCCGAATTCCCTTTCCTTATAGACGGGGGATTCTTTTATTATTCGACTTCCACGACAACATTGGGAATTTCCCAAAAATCGTTCTCTTGATATATTTCCTTAAGTGTCTTATAGACGGGATACCCGGTGTAGGAAATCTCGACTCGTTCATCAGGATCTACTTCTTCCACATCTATATCATCAACAAAACCAAGTTGATCATTGATTTCCATTAAATAGAATCCAAGTGCCTCATACCCGCTATAGGCTACAATAACCTTACTTTCAAAACCGCTATTGGAAACTTTGTAATATTTCATTGATTGACCTCCTTGCTGTTTACTCTTTAAGTGAAATGGTACTGTTTCTTATTTGATATACCCTTTCATCATTATCTGAATCATTCTATTGGATAAATAAAGAAAATAAAGGAAAGAGGGAAATGGGCAATTGAAAAAATCTATCCAATAGGAAGGCGAAGAAGATGTAATCCTTGTATTTTTAAAATATCTCTAGATAATTTGCTATATTAATCATTTCATGTTAATCTAATAAAGAATTGTTTTTGATTGTGGAAGAGGATACTAGTTATTTTCCAAATGGTTAAAAATAGTAATAACATGTGTGTTATGCACTAGGAGGCAACAAAAATGGAACAAGGTACAGTTAAATGGTTTAATGCATAAAAAGGTTTTGGATTTATCGAACGTGAAAACGGAGACGACGTATTCGTACATTTCTCAGCTATCCAAAGCGAAGGCTTCAAATCTTTAGACGAAGGTCAAAAAGTAACTTTCGACGTTGAGCAAGGTGCTCGTGGAGCTCAAGCTGCTAACGTTCAAAAAGCTTAATTTTAAAATTAAATCGTAACCTATATGAACAGACTCCTCTACTGGAGTCTGTTTTTTATTGTTTTAAAAAATGAAGGCATAAAAAAACCCACTCTGAGCGGAGTAGGGTTTTAGGGACGTGTTATTAAGCTTTTTTTAATTCTTCTTCAAAGAAAAAAGTAGTTGGATGTTCTTTTACAGTATAAGAATATCTTTTCATGTTCTTTACGTATGCCCATTTATTAATGGTTACTAATTCATTAGTATCCTGAATAGTTACTGTTTCGCCAGTATTATACTTATTGCTTTTCAATTTATGCACCCTCTTTATTAATAGTATAACATATTTGGGAATAAAAAATGTGTTCAAGATATTCCAATGATATATTATGTAGCTTCCTAAACGTGATAAGTGGACGTATTGTGAGAGCTTTTGCCATGAACAGAGCATATTTGAAAAGGTTCTGCACATTCGGATATTATAAAAGGAATGAGGATGCCTAAAACTAATTTTAGGATCGGGAAAATTAATATCAATCCATTGCCCACTAAATGCTTCTTCATATTCTCCCCCATACCTTTTTTGACTGGCTAATTGTCTGTAAACACTTGTGAATTTTTAATATAGGCAAATGTCTATTCCTCTTTGAATATGGACACATACACTATTTTTGAAGCAATTTGAGGAGGAGATATAAATGGAAAGACAATTCTTTGGCGGTTATCCTGGTTATGGCATGGGTTATGGTGGTTTAGGCGGTTATGGCATGGGCTATGGCGGTCAACCTGGATACGGTATGGGCTATGGTGGTTATCATGGTTATGGTATGGGCTATGGCGGTCATCCTGGATATGGTATGGGCTATGGCGGTCATTCTGGTTATGGTATGGGTTATGGCGGTCATTCTGGTTATGGTATGGGCTATGGCGGTCATCATGGACATGGTTGTTACTAGCCTCATTAAGTACTATTAGTTAATTTTGCACACATGACGTTATTTTAAAATGAACATTTGCCTTATTAGACGCTGGTTTGAGTTCAATAACACAAATATTTAATAAGCTGTTTATATACAAAATTTTATTCATAACCTGTATATAAATGGCTTGTTTTCCATGAGTATCATATAGGTAAAGCAGCAGGAAAGTAGTAAGGAAGGAAAGAAGTATTGATTCCAGACTTCGACAAGCAATATAAAAGATATACCATTCGAGAACTATCGAATTCTCAGCTTGCAAAGGAATTAGGTGTATCAAGACCAACACTAGACAAATTAATTAAAGAGCATCAACAGGTGACTATTTAAAGGGACTTCCAAAATAAACTGTACACTTTATAGCCACGTGCTTCCTAGTATGCAGAAACACGTGGCCAATGAGATAGATAATTTGTTTAAATCTAATGAAATGTGATGTGACCAATTCTTTGACCACTCAAGGCTATAGACCTTAAAAACCCCTCTATCCAACCCTTTAATTAAAACGCCCAATCCCCATTACGGAAGACAGGTTCTGAAGTGCCATCCTGTTTGATGCCGTCGATGTTCATTTTCACGGATCCAATCATGAAATCGACATGTGCAAGGCTTTCATTCAGCCCATTTTCTGCAAGCTCTTCTGGACTCATATTTTTTCCGCCTTCAATACAGAAAGCATAGGAGCTGCCGATAGCGAGATGGTTTGACGCGTTTTCATCGAATAATGTATTGAAGAATAAAACATTCGATTGGGAAATCGGTGAGTTGAATGGAACGAGTGCCACTTCCCCAAGATAGTGTGAACCTTCATCCGTTTCAACCAATTGTTTTAGGATTTCTTCCCCTTCTTCAGCTTTTACTTCAATGATCCGTCCTTCCTTAAAGGTTACGGAAAAATTATTAATGATGTTGCCGCCATAACTAAGGGGTTTCGTACTGGAAACCGTACCGTTAACACCTGTTTTCAATGGAACCGTAAACACTTCTTCGGTTGGCATGTTAGCCATGAATTCATGACCCTGTACGTTAACGCTTCCTGCTCCGACCCAAAGGTGTTTGTCAGGCAACTCGATTGTCAGGTCGGTTCCAGGAGCCGTGTAATGTAATTTTTGGTAATGCTTATCATTTAAATAATCAACCTTTTCATGCAGGGTATCATCGTGTTTTTTCCAAGCCTCTACAGGATCCTTCACATCAACACGAACTGCCTTGAAAATGGCTTCCCATAGCATATCAACGCGTTTTCCTTCTGCTTCTTCAGGAAATACTTTATCAGCCCAAGCCTTTGAAGGGACGGCGACTATGGACCAGCTTACTTTATCCGATTGCATATACTGACGCCACTTCTTCAGAGCAGTCCCGGATGCCTTTTGGAAGTTGGCAATCCTTTCAGGTTGTACACTTTTCAATAAGTCAGGGCTTGAGGAGATGACGGACAGATACGCAGCTCCGTTTTCCGCAAGTTCGATCGTTTCTTCGGCCCGCCACTTTGGATACTCGTGGAACACCTCATCCGGAGCCAGTTCATATTTGGTACGTGCAACGATATCATCATTCCAATTAACGATGACATTCCGTGCGCCGTTCTCATATGCTTTTTTTACGATGAGACGCACAAGGTCAGCTCCCTCTAATGTAGTGTTTACAACCAGGGTTTGATCTTTTTGGATATTAACGCCGACCTTAACGGCCAGCTCTGCATATTTTTCTAAATTCGTTTGAAAATCACTCATCATTTAAAAACTCCTTTTCCATTTTCTACATCTATAATTGTACTTATTGTCATATAAAAAAGAAACTTTTTACATCGTTGTATGGAAAAACTTTATAGTTCTATGAAAGATTATAAGATCAAAAACAACTTTTCAGTAAATCATGGTCCACATAACATTCCCAATTGATTTCACTTAGGTGATTAATGGCCGCCTCAACACCATCACCGGCGTTTGAACACGTACACCCGCGCTAGCTCCAGCAGTAAAGGTGCCTTCAACATTCTTTTTGTCCATGTTTCAACCTACCAAAACTAAAGAAGGAAAGACTATCGGAAAGGTTTGAGCAGTCGCAATAATTTTGTTGTTTCTCAGTTCATCACGGACTGAAAGAAAGGGGGTCTCTTTGAGACCCCCTTTCTAATATTCAAAAAATCACTTACCCAAATTGATCCAGACGCTTTTCACTTCCGAATAGTTATCAAGTGCATAAGATCCCATTTCACGTCCGATTCCTGATTGTTTGTAACCGCCGAACGGGGAAGCCGCGTCGAAAGCGTTATAACAGTTCACCCACACTGTACCAGCACGGAGTTTTCCTGCAACATAATGGGCATTGGCTAAATCGCTTGTCCATAAGCCAGCAGCCAATCCATATTCACTGGCATTTGCGCGGTTAATGACATCGTCTAAATCCTCGTATGGCATTGCGGCAATGACCGGCCCGAAAATCTCTTCTTTAGCGATCGTCATTTCCTCTTCAACACCAGCGAATATGGTAGGAGAAACAAAGTAGCCTTGTTCACCCGGTTTGTTACCGCCGACAAGAACTTCCGCGCCCTCGTTTTTCCCTTTTTCAATATAGCCCATTACCCGATTTTGCTGCTCCTGGGAAACAAGCGGTCCAATTTGTGTGCTTGGATCTAAACCTGCCCCTTGTTTGATATTTTTTGCATGGCTGGCCATATCGGCAACAACGTTGTCATAATGTTTCTTTTGAATATAAACCCTGGATCCGGCACAGCATACCTGCCCTTGGTTAAACATGACCCCATTCAAAGCTCCAGGTATGGCTTTTGAGAAATCCGCATCGGGTAGGATGATGTTTGGGGATTTCCCACCAAGTTCCAATGTGACCCGTTTCAATGAATATGAAGCGGAACGCATGATCAATTTTCCAACTTCAGTCGAACCGGTAAATGCAATTTTATTTACTTGCGGATGGTCGACAAGTGCTTGTCCCGCGGTTTCACCAAAGCCGGGAACGATATTGACCACCCCATCAGGGAAACCGGCTTCAGCGAACAATTCAGCCAAATAAAGTGCGGAAAGCGGTGTTTGCTCAGCAGGCTTTAATATGACCGTACAGCCTGTAGCAAGTGCCGCTCCAAGTTTCCACATCGCCATAAGAAGCGGAAAGTTCCATGGGATGATTTGTCCCACAACACCAACAGCCTCGTGTTTTGTGTAGTTAAAGTAATTTCCGCTTACCGGAATGGTTTGTCCAACAATCTTAGTGGACCAGCCAGCAAAATATCTCATATGTTCTATAGCTAAAGGGATGTCAGCATTGGTAGTTTCACTGATTGGTTTCCCATTATCCAGCGTTTCCAATTGAGCAAGTTCAGTTTTGTTTTCTTCCATTAAATCTGCCAGCTTATACATAAGCCTGCTGCGGGTAGCGGCGCTCATCCTTGACCAAGGACCTTCATCGAATGCTTTGCGTGCAGCTTTGACGGCTAAGTCGATATCTTCTTTATCTGCTTCATATACTTCGGCAAGTTTTTGTCCTGTAGCAGGATTAGGAGTGGAGAAGGTTTTTTTTGAAGCACTTTCTACAAACTGACCATTAATATAAAGCTTTTTTGGTCCTGTTAAAAATTTTTGCAGCTTTCCACTTACTTCTAACGTTAGATTTGTCATAAGTACCCTCCTGAATAAAATGAATATCTTGGGCAAAACATGATGACTTATTTGATAACGCTATGATCTATGCCAATTTTTATAATAAATGAAAAAAAAGGAATATTCAATCTTTATCATTCGACATAATACCCCAATCAAGAGTCATTCTTCATTTATAAACGATGAAGTTTTTTTGTCATGACATGTGTAAATACTATAGCGGAAATTAAAGTTAATAGTTAAAATGAATAGGGATAAAATAACTAGAAGGTCTAAAGTTCTTCAGGAGGAATATATGGGAAATGATGTTAAAACGATATCGCAGCGTAAATTATTAGGTGTTGCGGGTCTTGGGTGGATGTTCGATGCACTTGATGTCGGTATGCTTTCTTTCATTATAGTTGCTTTGAAACAGGAATGGAACTTAACCAGTGAACAGGTTGGCTGGATAGGGAGCATAAACTCTATAGGGATGGCTGTCGGAGCTGTTTTCTTTGGTGCGATGGCTGACAGGGTCGGACGCAAGAATGTCTTTATCATTACATTATTATTGTTTTCAATCGCAAGTGGCCTGTCTGCAGCAGTCGGTACACTCAGCTTGTTCTTGATATTGCGATTTTTGATTGGAATGGGACTTGGGGGCGAACTTCCGGTTGCATCGACATTGGTTTCTGAAAGTGTTGATGCTAGTAAAAGGGGAAGGGTTGTCGTCCTCCTTGAAAGTTTTTGGGCGGTTGGCTGGATATTGGCAGCACTCATCTCCTATTTCATCATTCCGGCTTATGGTTGGAGGGTTGCGTTGATATTAAGTGCAGTTCCCGCTTTATATGCACTGTATCTGCGCTTGAAGCTACCAGATTCACCGAAATTTACGGAACTTGAAAAGAAGCAGAGACCAACAGTAATAAGCAACATGAGAAGTGTCTGGAAAAAGGAATATTCTCGCCAGACCCTTGTTTTGTGGATTCTTTGGTTTTGCGTGGTCTTTTCTTATTATGGGATGTTTTTATGGCTGCCAAGTGTGATGGTCTTAAAAGGATTCAGTTTGATTCAAAGCTTTGAATATGTTTTGATCATGACGCTTGCACAGCTTCCGGGCTATTTTTCAGCTGCATGGCTGATAGAGAAGATGGGTCGTAAATTCGTTTTGATCACATACTTAATTGGAACAGCCATCAGTGCCTTTTTCTTTGGATCGGCAGAGGGGTTGGCACTGCTGATAGTTTCTGGAATGTTCCTATCTTTCTTCAACTTAGGGGCATGGGGTGCGCTTTATGCGTATACACCTGAGCAGTATCCAACTGCAGTTCGTGGTACCGGTACAGGGCTAGCTGCTGGTATTGGCAGGATTGGCGGTGTCCTGGGGCCATTGCTTGTAGGGTATTTAGTTGCTGCCGGTACCCCGATTTCAACGATTTTCACCATATTTACAATTGCTATTCTAGTGGGAGCCGCTGCTGTGGCTTTTGGGAAGGAAACAAAGAATACCGTTTTGACATAAACGAAGGAAGGGGACCAATCAGTCCCCTCCAGAGTGTAGACAAACCCCTTTTCCAAAAGAATTGTTGGAGAAAAAGGGGTTTTTTTTTTTTTTTTTATCTTTTAATTAGCATATTTAGTTGTAAATTTGAAAGAAGGACACAATATATTGTTGCTAAACTTTTTAT